>JBDKRP010000064.1:0-13352 GCA_039683275.1 Methanoregulaceae archaeon
CGCACAACAAACAGCCGGTTCGTGATCTCCCCCGGGATTTTATTTCAATTTCTTCAGGGAAAATCCCCGGACAACTCCCTGTTCGTGAGCGGGCGGAGGACCGAGCACGCGAACTCCGCCCGTCGGGACGGGCTCATAATTTTTCAATAAATATCCCGGAAAAAAGGCGGTTGTCCGTTGAACCTCGACGAATCATTGCGAGGGACTGCGGCTGTGCTCGTCCCTCCGCCCGACCGCACAACAAAAAACCGTCCCGGGATCTCTCGGCTTTTGTTATAATTCAGCAGGGAAAAAACCCGGAAAATTTCACGGTACCCAACAGGTCAGCCAGGGAACCCGTTCAAAATCACGATCATTTGTCAGGATATGCCCGATACTGTGGGAATGCGCGAATGCCGCAATGGCGGCATCCTTCGCCATAAGATGGAAATCCCGGGAAAAGGAATAGGTGAGTTCTGTAAATCCCGCTGTTTCGTCCGGCATATCAAAGGGCATTCTTTGCAGTTCCCGGTACACATCCCATGCAACAGACAGACGGGAAATTATCTCAGGCTCACGTTTGATCCGGAGTATTGCTTCCTGAGGTGATGCAGCAAAACCCTGTTCAAGAGTCTCTGCAATTATCAGCCGATGCAGAAGTTCATTGAGGATCACGGCAGGGATAACTCCCTGTAATTTTCCCTCTTCCACGTTTCGGACAGCATACTCACAGGAGTCTGCAAATCGAGGATGATCTGTAATCCAATAGATAAGAATGTTCGAATCAAAAATAGCACGTGTCGCCGGAGGGACATCCGCGATTCTATTCGAGGAGGTCACTTTCAGCGATCTCCTCAATAATTTCAGGGCTGGACAAGGCAATCCTGCCACGAAGTCGCCGGGAGGCAGACGCCGTCACCCGGCCAGGTCTGTCAGATCCGGTGAATCCGGCCCTCACTCCTTTAAGGGAGGTTCTCATAGGTATTTCCTGAGGAACGTCAAGCGGAGCCATATATGGTGTTCAATTTTGGTGACAGATATGAAAAAGATTGGGATGATCTCCTGTTTCAGGGGAGTTGACGGGTCTGCGGTCAGCCGGGAAATCCTGGCACTTGAAAAGAAAGGATTGCTGGAATGCCTGACACCCGATGACCGGATGGGGCGGTATTACCGGGCAACCGAGACCGGAAAGAAAGTTGTCGAGATCCTTCAGGGGAATGCGGAGTGATTTGAGAACGATCAATTGCGATGCATCAGAGTTCAGAAAATGCATCAATCAACCGTGAAATCAGAACTGTTTTTATTTGAAAAACAAAATATCGATATTAAATGCAAGCTTGCAAAAAACAATGACGATTACTAAAACAATTCCACTAATCCCAAGCACCCGCCCCCAAGAAATCAAGCTGTTATGCCTTTCTCTCTCGTAATTCTCACGACCTCTCCGTAAGGATAGTTCGAGATCATTACGAATTGATTCAAAATCTCCTAATGCATCTCTATAAAATTCAATCGAAATAAAATTACCATATCTATATTTAAACCCGTCCTTCTCTTGCCATAACCTATCAAAATATGCCTTTTCCTCTTTTTTGGATATTTGAAAATCTTTTATCTGATTGGTTATTTTACTCCACTCGGTTTTGATTTTAAGCAGCTCTGCATTTGCTTCTTTTTCTGCATCTATGTCTACTGGCATTATACTGCAATGATTATAGCATCAAAAATTTAGTCCTATCGCCAATAAGCAAAACTCCGCGCATCACTAACCTTTGCGCAACACATTTGAAAAATGAAACGACTAACCTTTAATGCGATAGGCCCAATTTAATCATAATATCCAAAAATTGTATCCTCTGATACATATTTTACATATGCTTCTTTTATCGCTTTATGATCTCTGTATAGCCTTCCAATGTTAGGGGCTATCCATAACGAGAGAATATAGAATGCGATAAATCCAAGGATGACACAGGTGGGATTATCATATAATTCGAACAGTATACAAGGTATTACCAAAAAACAAATTTTAAACAATATGCTATTTATATTAGTCTCAAATCTATTCTGGATTGTCAACATATTGTGGTAATCATTGAATTTATCTAGCAAATTCCTCTCTACAAAGCTCATAAATTGCTGATGATCTCGGTATTGTTCTCTCTCACTTATAGTTGCTACAATTTGCGGCGGTTCGCCCTCTCTTGTAACCAACTGGGTCTGATCCCCATGGTGATTCGTAATTACTGGTAATCCACGCAAATCGCGCAATGGTTGTTCTAACGAGCCACAAATTCCAATAATAATTCTTGCAACTTTTGTCTCATAGCGATCACTAAGATTATTCGTAAAAAATAATGTGACTGGAATTCCAACTAAAAATGCAATTAATGCAACAGTTGTCGCAAAATCTAATGACATTTTACATCATCTTTAATTTTAGAGGCTGTTGTATACTCAGGATATCTGGCATAAACATAACTTAACACACCTATATACCCCAATTTGGTTCCATCTTTTCTGAGTTTAGTAATTTTTTCTTGGGTTTTTTGTTCGATCTCATCAAGCAAATTTTGTGCCTTTAGTCGCCCTTCATCGGTTAGATAATAATCTGTTCTATCATTGATGCGTTCTATTTTAATATCCCTCAAAATTAGCAAAGTATCTAGATTTGTTCTTAATTGAAAGCTATACGGACCATAATCATAGGGGACAAACTTAAAATACGCATCTAGTTCAGGCTTTATTTCTTTGACAAAAACAAAAAATTCCTTGAAAAGCAACAAAGATCCTTTCACAACCGGTTGCCCCGGTTCAGAACCCATTAGTAAAAATGGTAATATCCAATCTGATGGATCGAGATCTCTGTCCATACTCACTTTCCATTTATTATTTACAAAATTTATAATTTTCTTTAAAGTGATTTCTATAAATTTAACCATATGCTTACCCGTTATCATAATTTGTGTACCAACAGAACTGCAACATAACCGTCACGATTTCACTTTACACTACACCTATCGAAGATAATTTTCTCCATTTAAAAAAGTCCCGCGATCTATCTGCCATCCGAAAAGTCCCGAAGTCCCGCCAACTTATCAGAACCCCCGACCCAGAACCTTTTATACTTAAATTACTAACGAACAGTTAATCCAAACGCTTCTTCCGAAGTGTTTCGGAACAATGGAGGAACCCAGTATGGTACTACCAAGATACCCAGCCTCATTCTTCCGGGATGTCGAAGAGATGAGGGCACTCCTGGACAGCATGTTCCAGACCGCAGCAGAGACCCGGGACCAGCTCCTGCTTCCGGGAGGAATAGCAGACCGGTATATGCCTGTCATCCGGGGCGAGTTCCGGGTGGACGTCCGGGAACATGACGATGAAGTAATCGTAGTCGCCGATATTCCCGGGGTCGAAAAGGAGAACCTTACCCTGAACCTGATCGACCCGAGAACGCTCGAAATTTCCTGCGAACGCAAGAGCGAACAGGAAGAGAAGGCAGAAGGCTACTACATGCGCGAGCGGATGACCGGCACCATGCGCAGGGTCATCGTGCTCCCCGCCGATGTGACCGAAGACAATTCAGCGGCAAACTTCAAAAACGGCGTCCTGGAAGTCAGGCTGAAGAAAACAGCGCCCACCAAAAAAGGCAGGATCGCCATTGAATAACGGGTGCACTGAAAAACCTCCCCAAAAATTCCCTCTCTCTTTTTCAGGTAATTGTATTACCGAATGCTTCATCACTGGCTAACCCGGAATTCTTAGTGTGATGGACAGGAAAAAGGTCAAAGATTACATGACCTATGATGTTATAACGGTCGATATCCATGGAACCGTCAAGGATGTCATAGAAAAGATAAAGTCCACAAACCATGACGGCTTCCCGGTGGTAAACGGAAAGGAGGTCGCCGGATACATTGCCGCCCGGGATCTCATCCTCGTTCCTGCCCCTACTCCGGTTGAGCAGGTCATGTCCCGGCACCTGATCGTTGCAGACCCGGATATGAATATCGCGGACGCGGCCCGGGTCATCTTCCGGTCCGGCATCCAGAAACTCCCGGTCGTCAATGAGAAGAACGAACTTCTCGGTATCATATCGAATTCCGATGTGCTCCGGTCCCAGATCGAGCATGTTTCTCCGGAAAAGGTCTACAGCTTCATGTCGACCTTAAAGAAACTCCACGATGTCGAACCAACTCTCCGGCGGGGGACCGTCCAGATATCGGACCTCATCCCTACCCAGTCCAAGATCTACGAGGACGAACTCGAGGGCAGGATCTACGAGATCAAAAAGGGCCTCGCAGAACCCCTCATTGTCGTAAAGCGCCCGGGAAGGACCATCCTTGTCGACGGCCACCACCGGGCGATAGCCGCAAAACGGCTCGGCATCCAGGCGCTCGACGCGTATATCATCGAAATCCAGGAGGATATCGAGCTCGGTCTTGAACGGACATCCCAGTCCCTCAACCTCAAGTCCCTTGACGACATCCAGGTCCTCGACTATGCGAGGCATCCCCTGGTCGCGGTCACGCACCGGCTTGCCAACCGGGGATAAACGGCTGCATTTTTTCCGGACACTGCATCCTTTTTTGAAAACCCATCTTCCCGATACCCTGCGATTCCGGTACCACACGCTTCCGGTCGCGGTGCCGTACGGCTGGACTCACCACAGGATTTATTGCGGGAAAGTTCAAATTGACTAGTCAGTCTAGACCAATCAGTCTACTGCCCGGCAGGACGGGCAGACCTGCAACCGGGAGGAGAATTCCCATGCAATACCGGCGCGTACCAAAAAACGGAGACCAGCTCTCGGCCCTTGGCTTCGGTACCATGCGGCTCCCCATGAAGCGGGGAAAGATCGATGAAGAGCGTGCAACGAAACAGATCCGTCTCGCTATTGAGAGCGGAGTCAATTACATCGACACCGCTGTTCCATACCATGGCGGCGAGAGCGAACGCTTCCTGGGCCGGGCGCTCAAAGACGGTTACCGGGAGAAAGTAAAGCTTGCGACAAAACTCCCTCCCTGGAACGTGGAGACCAGGGAGGACATGGACCGGATCCTCGATATCCAGCTCAAAAAACTCCAGACAGACCATATCGATTACTACCTGATCCATTCTCTTGAGATCAGGAACTGGAACCGTCTCCGGGATCTCGGCGTCCTCGAGTTCCTGGGCAGCGCAAGGAAGAGCGGGAAGATAGTGAACTGCGGCTTCTCGTTCCACGGGGACCGGAAGACCTTCCGGGAGATAATCGACGCGTACCCCTGGGAATTCTGCCAGATCCAGTACAATTTCCTTGACGAAGAAGCCCAGGCAGGAACAGAAGGCCTCCGGTATGCGGCATCAAAGGATATCGCTGTCATGGTAATGGAACCTCTCCGGGGCGGGATTCTTGCCGGGAAACTCCCGAAAGAGATTGAGAAGATCTACCGGAATGCACGAGTGAAGCAGTCGGCGGCGGCATGGGCCCTTCGCTGGATCTGGAATCACCCGGAAGTCACGGTCGTCCTCTCAGGAATGAATGACGAGGCCCACATCCGGGAAAATATCGCGACCTGCGAGACCGCCCTGCCCGGTTCGATGTCAGAAGAAGACCTTGCGGTTGTGAAGGAAGTTGCCGCAACCTATAACCGGCTCACGAAAGTCGGCTGCACGGGATGCGGATACTGCATGCCCTGCCCTGCGGGCGTAAATATCCCGCAGTGCTTCTACTTTTACAACGATTACTACCGGGGCGGAAACCGTCTCTTTGTCCGGGGTTTTTACGGAATGCAGCTCATGGGGGGGCGCATGGGAACCCCTGCCCATGCAGGTCTCTGCATCCGCTGCGGGAAATGCATACGGGCCTGTCCCCAGCACATCGCGATACCGGATGAACTCGTGAAGGTAACAAAAACGCTGGGCGGGCTCCGGACGAAACTGATGCTCCCCCTGGTGCGGCTCCTCTTCAACCCGAAAGTGGATGATGAATAACAGGGGGTCTTCACCATGACATCCGCCAATCACGGAAAGCAGAACCCGGATCTCCCGTCAGCAGGAAACCGGGAACGGATCCTTTCTGCCGCCCTCCATCTTTTCACTACGCAGGGTTTTCACGCCACCCCGACAGCACAGATAAGCCGGGAAGCGCAGGTCTCCACCGGAACACTCTTCCATTACTTCCCGGACAAGGACACTCTTATCGACCAGCTGTACCTCTCCATCAAAAAGGAACTCGCAGAAACCCTTCGCGCAAACGACGATGCGTTCCTCCCGGTACAGGACCGGCTCGAACGGTACTTCCGGGCATACATCGCCTGGGGCGATGCACACCGGGAAAAGGTCCGGTTCCTGGAGCAATTCTGTAATTCACCGAACATCGGGGATGAGGTAAAGCAGGAAGTGAGCCAGGAATTCGAGTGGCTGCCGGGTCTCCTGGATGCCGCGGCCAGGCAGGGGTTCCTCCAGGATAAGCCCCTGATGTTCCACTATGTCATGGCAAACAGGATCATAAACGGCATCCTTGCCCTGATGGCGGACGGAACCTCAGGCCTCTCCCGGGAAGAGATTATCGATGGCGGCCTTGCCATGCTCATACAAAAATAACGGCAGGTTCATCCTGCAACTCTTTTTCACAGTACTAAGCGATCTTGAGAAGAATGACGGGGGCCGGGCCCGTACACAGAAAAGGGCAGCCGGATCCAAAATCACGAACCTTCGCATCGCATGTCGAAGTTCGGGTTCAGGATATGCTCTTTTACGATAGTCTTGTCCTGCACGAGGACTTCCGGCCAGATCCGGGTCTTGGAATGGATGACCACATGGTCCCGGAGGACGACCCGGGGGCCGATCACGGTATCGTTCTCCACGCTGCAGCTGTCGCCGACCAGGGTATCGTTATCGATGATAGTTCCGCTCAACGTGCTGTTCTTCCCGATGATGACCCGGTTGTAGATCGATGAGGAGAAGATCTTGCTGTGGTTTTTTATCACGCACCTCTCGCCGATGGAGGTGTACGGGCCGATCAGGACATGGTCCCCGATGCTGGTACCTGCGCCGATAGCGACCGGCCCCACGATCCGGGAATGGTTCCCGAGCGTGATTGCGTCGCCGAGCTGGACCGGCCCCTGGATCTTTGCGCCTTTCATCATCAGGTCGCCGCTGATATCCGTGATGGAGAGGTCCTGGAGCTTCCAGCGCTCTGCCTGCCGGAGCATCGACGGGCTCCCGACATCGGTCCAGTTCCCCCTGGCAAGCCAGCCTTTCAGGACTTTTCCCTCATCCATCAGCTTCGGGAAGAGATCCCGGGCAAAATCGAATTTCTGGCCGGACGGGATATAATCGAAGATCTCCGGCTTGCAGGCGTACATCCCGGTGCTCGCGAGGTTCGAGAAGATCTCTCCCGGGGACGGCTTCTCCTTGAACCTTTTTATCTGGTACGTTGCATCGATCTCTGCGATACCGTATTCTGATGGTTCATCGATGGAGATGAGCCCGATGGTCGTTATCGCACGCTCCCGTCTGTGCTCCCGGTAGAATTCGAGAACATTCAGATCGGTGACATGGTCCCCGCCGACAACAAGGAAATCCTGGCCGTCCAGGTACTTCTGTGCATTCTTCACGCTCCCGGCAGTCCCGAGCTTGGTCTTCTCATGGACATAGGTAATATCGACACCAAAAAGCGATCCATCGCCAAGGGCAGCCTCGATCACGTCACCCATGTACCCGAGGGTTATCACGACTTCACGGAACCCGAGGTTGGACAGGTGGGAAACCAGGTGCTCGATTGAAGGACGGTTTACGATAGGAATGCACGGCTTGGGGCGCTCAAAGGTAAGGGGGCGGAGACGGGTTCCCTCCCCCCCGCACATAATGCACACCTTCATATCAATCTAGGTACGGTTTGATCACTTTTAACCCTGTTGAGCGTACCGTATAGGTACCTGAAGGGTTCCGGAGTACTCAATTCAATGGCAGAATCCCCGTATCGCGAACTACCGGCAAAAAACGGCAGGGTCCCCTGCCTCCCGGACAAAGACGAACCGCTCGAACACTGCCGGCTCTGCATCCATGCCCGGGAATTCCGGGTTGAGGGTACGTTCCGGAAATCCCCGTCCCTTGCGTACTGCGTCCGGTGCAAGGTTACGGAAGAAGTCGACCTGAAAAAAGCGGATATGGTCCGGTGCGCCGACCGGCAGGGCGAGGGATTCCACAATATTGCAGGAATCCTCGGATAACCAGCAGCCACGCGGAAAATTATTCCTGACGGATCAGTCCCGGTTCCCCGGGAAAAACCGCAGGATGGCATTCATATCGACGTGCTGTTCATAGAGGTCCGCCAGAGTATCGTAGGGATCCTGTTCTCCCGCCCCTGCCGCACATCCCGGAGTAAAGACCCCGCCGTTTTTCCCTGCGAGATACCGGAGAAGGGCGTGCACCGCAGACTCGTTCTGGAAGAGGCCGTGCAGGTACGTCCCGAAGACGAGGCCGTCCCGGGAGACCGCACCGTCCCCACCGAACGCCTCCGGGTCCAGGCCCCGGTCGGTTTCGCCCATATGGATCTCGTACCCGGTCACTTCCCCGATACCGGAGAGAATGGGGGGGACGGGTTTTGCCTGCCGCACCACCTGCTTTGTCACCTTCTCGTACGAGGAGAAGTGCGTGGTTCCCGCAAGGAGCCCGAGCGCGGGGTACGCGCCTTCCCCTGCATCCGATTCAAATCCCTCGTCGATAACCTGCGCCCCGAGCATCTGGTATCCTCCGCAGATCCCGATGATCGGAATGCCATCCTTCCGGGCACGCTGGATCTCTGCCGCAGTTCCCGTCCTGATGACCCGGATAAGATCGTCCACCGTGTTCTTGGTTCCCGGAATGATGATACAGTCAAAACCCGCGAGCGGTTTTCCCAGCGGGACATACTCGACGGTCCCATACCGTTCCAGGAGCTCAAAATCCGTGAAGTTCGAGATGTGCGGGAGATGGATGACGGCGATTCTCACATCGGTCTTTTGCGTCCCGCCACTCATCGCGACGCCCCTTGCAGCCTGCTTCTTGTCGCCCAGGGAAAGCGAATCCTCGCTCGGGAGCGGGAGATCGAAGTACGGAACGACACCGAGGACCCGAACCCCGGTGATCTCTTCGATCTGCTCTGCCCCCCCTTTGAAGATCCCGATATCGCCCCGGAACTTGTTGATGATGATGCCTTTCACGAGCGGCCGGATATCCTCCGGAAGAAGTGCAATCGTCCCGTAACACTGGGCAAAAACGCCGCCCCGCTCGATGTCCGCGACGAGGATGATTGGGATCGAGAGCGCGCGGGCAAGCCGGATGTTTGCGATGTCCCGGTCGTACAGGTTCAGCTCGGCGGCCCCCCCGGCGCCCTCCCCGACAACGTTCCCGTACTTTTTTTCCAGCCGCCGGTAGCATTCGACCGCAGTTTCAAGGAGCCGATCCGTTTCCCGGTAATATTCGGTGATGGGGACATCTTTGTACGGCCGTCCGCAGAGGACAACCTGCGAAACCCCGTCCCCTTTCGGTTTGAGGAGGATTGGGTTCATGTCCGTATGCGGGGGCAGTTTCGCTGCAAAGGCCTGCATCGCCTGGGCCATCCCGATCTCCCCTCCCTCCGGGGTCACGTAGGAATTCAGGCTCATGTTCTGGGACTTGAACGGCGCGACCGGAATCCCTTTCCGGACCAGCGCCCGGCAGATCGCGGCAACCGTGACGCTCTTTCCCACGTGGGATGCCGTGCCGAGAACAAGGACAGACATACTGCATTCCGGTATGCATGACGTTTTAATAAATGGCGTTCATCTCTCCCATTATGCAGATTCAGGCCGCAGCCCGCACGCTCCTTGCCGCCCGGTACCTCCTGCCGGGCGAGACCCCGGAGGATCTTGTTGCCCGCGTTGCCCGGGGAGTCGATCCCTCCCGGGGAACAGAATACCGCAGGCTGATGGAAGATCTCCTCTTTCTCCCGAACACCCCGACCCTGATGAATGCCGGGACACCGGACGGGCAGCTTGCAGCCTGCTTTGTCATCCCGGTCGAAGACTCGCTTCCCGGAATATTCCGTGCCCTCACCGATATGGCCCTCATTCACCAGAGCGGCGGCGGGACGGGGTTCTCGTTCAGCAGGATCCGGCCCCGGGGGGACCGGGTGAACGGGACGCTGGGCGTTGCGAACGGACCTATCCCGTTCATCCGGGTTTTTAACGAGGCTACGAATGCGGTGAAGCAGGGCGGGAAACGAAGGGGGGCAAACATGGGCGTTCTCGCAAGTTCCCATCCGGACATCCGGGATTTTATCGCTGCAAAACTGGATGGCGGCATCCGGAATTTCAACCTCTCGGTCGGGTTTGACCGGAAGTTCTTTGACTGCATGGCGGCAGGCAGGGACTACGATCTCGTGAATCCCCGGGACGGCAGCGTAGGGGACCGGATCCAGCCGGTCCTTCTCTGGGAGCAGCTCACCGGGGCCGCCTGGCGGACCGGGGATCCCGGCGTCCTTTTCTTTGATACCATCAACGAGAAGAGCACGCTGCCGGGTCTCGGTCCCCTGGAGGCAACAAATCCCTGCGGCGAGCAGCCGCTCCTCCCGTACGAGAGCTGTAACCTCGGGAGCGTGAACCTGTCGCGGATGATCCGGGGCGGAGAGATCGAATGGGATCTCCTGCGGGATACGGTCCGGACCGGGGTCCGGTTCCTTGACGCAGTTATCGATGCGACAGTATTCCCGGTCCCGGAGATCCGGACCCGGACGCTCGAAACCCGGAAGATTGGTCTCGGGGTAATGGGCCTCGCTGACGCGTTCATCCTCTTAGGGATACCCTACGAATCTGATGAGGCGCTCGATCTTGCCGGGCGGATCATGGCGTTTATCCAGAAAGAGGCCCGGGGGATGTCGCAGGAGCTGGGCGAGGAGAAGGGTTCATTTCCGGCCATTGACAAAAGCATCTTTTCCGGGCCTGCACGGAATGCAACCGTGACAACCATTGCCCCGACGGGATCCCTGCACCTGATCGCCGGGACGTCTGGCGGGATAGAACCGGTATTCTCCCTTGCGTACCGGAGGACGATTGACGAAGCCCCGATAGAATTTTTCCACCCGGTTCTTGCTGACTATCTTGCCGGTCTGCAGGGATCCGGGGGTTTGGATTTTGAAGGGACGGTGCGAAAGACCGGATCCGTTCAGGATCTCCCTCTTCCCGATGAGATCAAAGACCTGTACCGCACAGCACCGGAAATCTCACCGGAACATCATGTCCGGATGCAGGCGGTTTTCCAGAAACATGTGGAGAACGCGGTATCGAAGACCGTCAACCTTCCGGAGCAGGCGACACCTTCCGATGTCGGAAAGATCTATCTCCTTGCCCGGGAGCTGGGGTGCAAAGGGATCACGGTATACCGGTACAACAGCAGGCCGGATCAGGTCCTTTCCCGGGGCTGCGAGACCTGCCGGGCAGATAACTGAACCAGGAAGGAAACGGCTGAAATTTCCCTGAAAACGAGAATACACCGCGATATGTCCCGGGAATACCGGCAGGGGGGAGTATCTGCGTGTAATGGAAAAAACAGCACTTTTCTCCTCCCATCATGCTAACTAATATATAACGAAACGTGGTAGGTACTAACAATGATCGGTGGGATTTGTCCGACCTGTGGACTACCAAAAGAACTGTGTATTTGTGAAGAAGTTGCAAAGGAACAGCAGAGAATCGCCGTTAAGGTGAATAAACGCCGGTACGGTAAGGAAGTCACCGTGATCGACGGGCTTGACCCGACTGATATCGATCTCGAGGAACTCTCGAAATTCCTGAAAGGAAAACTTGCGTGCGGTGGAACCATCAAGGGAAATTCCATCGAACTGCAGGGAAATCACCGGGACCGGGTAAAAGATCTCCTTGCAGCAAAGGGATACAATCTTGAAAATATAAACTGAACCCGGAACCATCCTTTTTTCGTTGGGGACATTGTCAAAAGCGGATGCTTACCGAGACATGACAGGGAAATCCCTACCTGCCTGAGGAGGGCGGGAAAACCGGACATCTGGGAAGAGTAGCTTCCGTTCCGCAATTTCCGCACGGTCCGGAAGACCCCGGGGGTTATCGGGCCGGACACAATGAATATGCAATTTATAGCATACCGGACATACCATCCGTCATGGTTCCGATCTTCGAGCCCGGCAACCTCCGAATGCTCCTCTTTCTCATCGTCCAGCTCGGAATTCCCCTGACCATTCTGGCAGGGATCCTGTTCCTGGGGATCCGGAAAATTCCCTCCCTGGCAGGACAGGTGCTGACGCCCCTTGCCGCAGGAATCGTTGTTACCGTGATCTCTTCGGCAATGGAGCCTCCGGGCCCGCAGACGCCGGCGCTTGCCAGGTTTCTCCTGGGCATGTTCATCTATCCGCTCCTGCTCCTCCCGCCGGTCCTGGTCCTGAAGGAATACCTGCACCGGATCCCGGCAACGGTCGCGGCTCTCGCAGTCGCATTCGTTTCGATCAGTCTCGTTCTCCTGCTGGGTGCCGTGCAGGGAGACCTGAGGCAGGACGAGCTGGGGAGCGTAGCCTGGCGATCTCTCGTTACCGTGGCAAAAGCCCTCGTCCTCTCCGCTGCGGTCTCCGGGCTGGTCCTGGGACTGGACCGCCTGCTGGCAGGCCGGGGCAGGGATCCCGGGCAGGAACGGCAGGGATAACCCGCAAAAAGGGAATTCCGATCTCCCTCGGGCTGCCGGAGCACCTTACCGGACAGGGAATGGAAGGGACTCTTTTCCGTTTTCAGATTCCGGAAAGGAATGAGCATTATGGGCTTTCTGCGGATCGTAGGAAAGGGAGCGGCTGTACAGATCCGTACGGATGAAAACCCTTCACCAGGTTCATACGCAGGTTGGGGGATCTTGCCAGACCAGGCTGAGGGGGTCCCTGTTCCCTGAGGGAGGGGGGGTCGCTCATTTTCTGCCTACCCCACTCCCCCCCATGCTATGGGATCGGAAATTCTGACAGGGGGGTCACTGTCCGGACATAAAGAGGGGGTGCCCCCCCCCTGTTTGCCGGGACGGAAAACCGGTACCCTCGGAGTTCCAAAAGAAGTAGCGGTCCTTCATCTGAACTTTTCCGGGCCGGTGCAGGGGGGAGGGGGGGTCGTACGGATTTTCGTGCGACCCCCTGAGGGGCCCGGGGGGTCGCGGGATTTTTTGGGAGGGGGGTGCCTGCCTGCGCTGGGACAGGGGGGTCCCCCTCCCTGGATCGTTTCCCCCCCAGAGCCCTTCGACGGATGACAGGAAAATTGAGGGTACTTTCGGGGGGGTTAATGAGGTCCGGACAGGGACCCCCCACCTCCGGGCTTGCGGACCGGAGGGGGTACCCCTCCTCTTTCGTACCTGGGGGG
>JBDKRP010000065.1:0-5540 GCA_039683275.1 Methanoregulaceae archaeon
GCTCCCGTCCTGGATTTCGGCCTGAAGTTCGGGGGAATCCTGACGGAACTCGGCAACCTTTCCCAGGATATAGCGAAGATGGCCGAGGATGGAAAGACCGAAATAACCAGGACCGGTGAAATTTCGCTCGGCACTCTCCAGAAACGGAGGGCCATGTACGGCGTATCTGTCCGGATGGGAGGGGATGGTATGCCGCAGGTCGATACGTTCGGCAGGAGGCCGGAGTCAGACATCCGGGAACCCATCGTCGATATTTTCGATGAACCGGACCGGTTGCAGGTTATCGTCGAACTTCCCGGTGTCGAAGAAGACGAGATCTCTGTTGAACTCAGGGAAAATACGCTCACTATCCGGGCAGGATAAGGGTAGCGGAAATACAAAAAAAAGATCGATCTTGGCAGTACGGTACAGGGGGAACCCAAAAAGCAGTATAAAAACGGGATCCTTGAGATAAATCTCAGGAAAGCGTGAGTGGGACAATGCAGGCAGAACTGATTTCCCGGGATACCCTTTCCGCCAGGGGGAAAGGGATGCTGATGAAGACCCGTCCCGGAAAACAGGTGTCCGGGTCCCCGGTCTGCTGCACCTCCGATCCAATCCCTTACCGTGAAGAGATACGACCGGCTGGAGGACTGTTATTGGTATTCCGGTCAGGGTTCTTCCGAAGGAACAAAAAAACGATAGTATTCCGGTTTTTTAGAAACAGGAGGAGATAATGGCGATCCAGGCAGTACGGAGCGATTCCGCAAACTCCCTTGTCGATGTAATCGAGCGGGTTTTAGACAAAGGTATTATCATCAATGCAGATATCTGCGTCTCAGTTGCCGGGGTAGAACTTCTCGGTATCAAGATCCGTGCAGCGGTTGCGTCTTTTGAGACTGCGGCGAAATACGGCCTTGAGTTCCCGTCAGGAACGAACCTGAATACCGCTGTCTGGGAACGGGTCCGGGAAGATAACGAGGCCTGCCCGCAGTGCGGGAAGAGAGTACCTGTCCACATTCTCCTGAATGAGAGTTGTCCGTGGTGCGGCTGGTCAAGTACTAAAGCCCTCCGGGATGCGCGGGGAATAAACCCTGCGATATCCCCCCGGAGGTGACCCGCTATATGGAATCGACCCGCGAACAGGGAACGACGCTTGTCGATCTTCTTGACCGTATTCTTGACAAGGGAGCAGTTATCGACGCCGATGTGATTGTCACGGTTGCCGGTGTTCCCCTTCTTGGTCTCAAACTCCGGGCCATGCTCGCGAGTGTAGACACCATGATCCGGTACGGGATGTGGGCAGACTGGGATAAGGCCATCCGTGCTGCTGCGACGGATGAGGACCGGCACCGGGAGGCCCGGGCTGATGCACTCCTGCAGGGTGAAGCGGTACGGTACCAGTGTTTCTCCTCCTGCTGGCAACCGGATGGTATCGTGCGGGGATGGACGTACGGAACTCTTTTTATAACCGATACATCCGTGCGGCTCCACCGGAAAGAGCCGGCTGCGGTCCTTATGACCTGCCGGTTCGAGGAACTTCACGGGTACTCCCTTGAGCCGGGGCCGGGGGGCCCAGGTGAACCGGTAGAGAACCTTCATCTCGTCCTTACCGATGGCTCGGTCCGCACGTTGCACCCGAAGGATATGCAATCAGTCCTTTCCCATATCGGGATCGAAATGAAAACGCGGGGAATCCCCTGGCAGCCGGTTGAGTGCCAGGCCAGATTACCTGCCGATTACCGGAAAAGTATTGTAAGTAAAATATAATTCATCTGGAGATAAGATGGGAGATATGAAAAAAACCGCGCGATCAACCGGAAAACCGGCGGGAAAAAGAGTCACTTCCCGTACGAATCTCGGGACAGGATCGCCCGGATCCGGAACCCGGATTATCCTCTTTGGCGGGAAAGGCGGGGTTGGAAAGACATCTGCGGCCGCTGCAACAGCGCTCTCGCTCGCAAATACCGGAAAGAACGTATTGATCCTGTCCAGTGATCCGGCACCATCGCTGTCCGATATCTTTGAAACTGCTATCGGCGGAAAAATCACACCCGTCCACGGGACGCTCTCTGCCATCGAGATGAATGCCGAGAAGGTGGTGGAGAAATACAAAAAGATCTATGGGGGTGCCATTGTCGATGCACTCGCGACGGTCATTCCCATCACCGATGACGTACTTGAAGATATCCCCAACGCAGTCATACCGGGTTTTGATGAATTGTTTGCACTCGAAGAGGTTCTTGCATACCTGTCAGCGGGATACGATTATCTCATCTGGGATACTGCCCCCACCGGTCATACGATCCGCCTTCTTTCGCTTCCGGACAGTATTGCCGGGTATGCAACCGGGATGCAGAAAATCCAGGAACGGCTGGGCGGGGTTATCAGTACCATCCGGGTGCTGTTTGACCGCGAACCCTCGGAGGAGACACTTAGTTCCGTACTCGCAAAATTGCTGGAGACGGCCCGTCATGCCCGATCAGTTCTTTCCGACCGGGAACGAACGGAATTTGTTCTCGTAATCATTCCGGAAGCACTTGCATTGTACCAGACGGAGCGGTTCAAAGCAATGCTTGACCGGGCCGGTATCTTCACTTCACGGATCATTGTCAACGGCCTCATTCCGGAAAACACCTGCCCTTTCTGCAGGGCACGGCGAACGGTTCAGAAGAAGTATCTCAAAAAAATCCATGAGATCTTCGACCGCCATCTGACCGTAATTGAGGTTCCCCTTTTTCCTGGCGAGATGAAAGGCCAAGAACAACTGGAGCGGTATGCAGGATATCTTGAACCTGATATCCCCGAACAAAGGAAAAATTCTCCCCTGGCAACGGTCCTGAATGGAGGAGCAGTATAATGACACAGAATGGAAAAAAGAGAAAGAACAGCACCGTTCTTGATAGGATACAGCATGCCCATATAGAGGTGGAAATCCCCCGAACCGTTCACCCGGTCCATCCGGTCGATACGCACCTGCCCGGGATCACGACCGAGACGACTGATATCGGAGTGGCAAAGATCAGGAAGAAGAAGGCACTCTATATCCGGCTCTCTCTCCGGAGTGATTCCTTATGATGTCGCATACTAACGGTTCTTTGACACCCGCACCAGCGTTCTGTCCCGGAACATTCCGGGAACTCTTTGATACGATCTGCCGGAACTACCCGGACGAGGTCCCTCCGGTCCTCAGGGATCGGAATACCGCATTCAGGGACCACCTGAGGTCCTTTGAGGAGCTTCTCGACCGGTTTTCCGGTGATCCGGAGATTCAACAAATCATTGCCGGGGGGTTTTGCTGGTGCAAAAGAGCAGGTCAGGAGTTGGTGGACCCTCCGCTGCAGACGGATGCCCTTTTTGCGGGGCTCGATAAAGGAAGCAGGATTATTCTTCGTGCTCTCTGTGACCGGAACCACGCAACGCTCGGGGAATTAAGTGACCTTTCTGGTCTCACGCATTCCGAAGTACTGGGTCGGCTCCGGGAGAGTATCATCCCAAAATCGATACAACTCCGGGGGAAACCGATTGCGGTCTTCCGGGAATCGGGAATCGATCCTTTCACCGGGAAACCCGTAACATTTTCCTGGTGGCTGAATGCCGGAGTCCTGCACGAGACACAGCCTCCTGAGGTCAGCGAGATGCGGGATTGTGTCATTATTACTCTCGACCGGCCCAGCTGGGATCTACCGGAAATTCCGAAGGCAACTATACGATGTATGCATGGGATCCTGGAGATCGTTGTCGATAAACAGGGTACGGAGGAGCACAGATGAAAAAAAAAGAGAAAAATACCGGTGACCCGGAAGACCGGGATAGTATTGTCGAAAATGTCGTTAACGACGTTTTGCCGGGGATGGGAAAACTCGTCAGGAACCTGCGCAGGACATCGCCGGAACTGGACCGGAAGATCCTGGAGAAGGACGCGGAAATCAAAAAAAGGCTGGAGGAAGGATACTCCCCGGAACCGAAGATCACCTATGGCGTGAAAATTCGTACGCTGGCTCCCGATATCCCGAAGGAGGAGACGGAGCCTACCGAAAATACAATCCTTGAGCCGCTGACAGACATATTCGATGAGGAGACGTTTCTGCGGATTGTTATCGAACTCCCCGGTGTGAATGAGGAAAAGATCAGGATTTCGCAGAAAGGTGCAAATCTTACCGTATCCGCGTCGGAGGGCGGAAAAAGGTACCGGAAAACGATAACGATGCCCTGGGAAGGAACGGTGGCGAAAAAACGCTGCCAGAACGGAATCCTGGAACTGGTCGTGGAGAGAAATGACGCTCCAGATCGATGAAAATAACCTGAAAGAGGGAGTTCTGGGTCTCGTTATTGCCATTGTCGAGATCCTGGAGGAAGCTCTGCGCATCCAGTCAGTGAAACGGATGGAATCGGGCCAGTTATCCGAAGAGGAGATCGAACGTCTCGGAAAATCCCTGATGGATCTCGATGATGCAATCCGGCAGATCAAACTGGATCAGGGTCTCGCGGAAACGGTCGGGCAGATACGGGCCGAACTGGATGATATTGTCGATGAGGTTGTCAATACCATGGTCAACCCCGAGGACAGCAAAGATCCGGGGCTCCTGGATACTACGAATGCACGGTGTATTATCGGGGAACGTGAGGAGGAGACATGCTGAACAGCGGATCCCTGGCAGGTAAACGGCCAAATCCGGCTGGCGACGAACTTCCAAAAGATGGGTTATATCTGTATGCTGTAGCCAGGCTGACCGTAGATATCCCCCCGGGGATGACCGGGATTAACGGGGAACCAGTCATCGTCATCCCCTTTGGAGACATGGCAGCCATCCTACATGCCTGCCCTCCCAAACCGTATGCAGATAATGACGAACGTGTTACGACGGAGTGGGTGCTCGCCCACCAGAGAACGCTGGAACGGTTGCTCGACGCTGGTATACCAGTCATCCCCTTTTCGTTTGACACGATCATTAAACCCAGGGGGGATCAGAAATCTGCCGAAGTGCTTACCGGCTGGTTGGCTGAGGAGCATGAAAAATTTGAAACCATATTCGACCGGATACGGAATAAAAAGGAGTACGGCATTCAGGTATTCTGCGATATAGCGAAAATACGGGATGCAGTTCGGCAATCTGATGAAAAGGTACGGACATTGTTTCACGAGATCCAGGTAAGCGGCCCGGGAAAAGAATACCTGCTCCGTCAGAAACTTGAAAAACAACTGAAGATCGCCGCCGATGAAAAAACCGGGGGCATCGTTACGGGTGTAATGGAAAAAATCCGATGCTTTTGCGATGACGTGCAGTTCGCCAAGCTGAAAAAAGGGAGCGATCCGGATCTGACCATGATCCTGAACTGTTCCTGCCTGGTATCTGATAAGAATTACCAGGAACTGGGAGAGGCTTTGGAAGAACTCCGGGATCGGATGGATCTCACCGTGCGGTTCACCGGACCGTGGCCGGCGTATTCATTTGTCGGAAACAGATAAGCCGGTCTCCCGGAATCACCACAAGGTCTGAATGGGTAGGGTATTACTCTTATTACCGGATAAGAAAAACAAACGGGAATTAAAGGATTAA
>JBDKRP010000066.1:0-6223 GCA_039683275.1 Methanoregulaceae archaeon
AGGCATTATAGAGAACCGGGGTCACGCTGCCATCCCTGTGGCGGATTTCGAGAGCGTAATCGGTGACCGATCCGTCCCGGAATACTTTTTCATAGCCGGCCTTCGCCTTTGCGGGTTCCGTGAAATAGTCCAGGAAATCGGTTCCGACAAGTTCCGCCCGGGAGAAACCGGTAACCCGGATAGTCGCTTCGTTCACGTCACTGATACTCCCATCCGGGTTGATAGTGACGAGGGGATCGAGGCTGGCTTCTATCAGGCTCCGGTTGTAGGCGTTCGCATTTTCGATCATCTTCTCGTATTTTTTCCGTTCCGAAATATCCCGGGCAATCGTGGATGCCCCGATCACGGTTCCTTTCCGGTCTTTGATCGGAGAGATCGTGAGGGAAACCTCGATTTCCCGGAGGTCCTTGCGCACGCGGACCGTGTCATAATGGATGACCGGTTCTCCTTTCCTGATAAGGTCCAGGATATGTTCGAGGTGCTCTTTCTTCCCGGAAGAAACGAGCATCGATATATGCCGGCCGATGGTCTCCTCCGCGGAATATCCATAAATCTTCTCCGCACCGGAATTCCAGCTCATGATGATGCCATCCAGCGATTTGCCGATGATTGCATCTTCGGAATGCTCGACAATCGATGCAAGGATCGCCCACTTTTCCTCGGCTCTCTTGCGTTCCGTGATGTCGATCCCCATCTCCAGGATCATGAACGTCCCGTCTGCATCGGAGAAGGGGAAATCGTGAACCTCGTAGTCCCTGCCATTCGGGCCTGTCCATAACCACTGGTGGGGCGCACGGGTCTTCATCACGGTATATGTCTCGCATATCTCGCAGGGTTCCGTGCGGCTGAAAAGTGCTTCGTAACAACGGCGCCCGTTCGCTTCACCGAATGCCTCCCGGAAGTACTTATTGGCAAACGGCATCCGGTAATCCTTGTCAAGAAGGCAGATATAGACAGGAAGTGTCTCGAGGACATCGTAAAGCCGGTGTCGTTCGGTCCCGAGCAATTCGAAGGCTCTTGTTAGTTCCGCGGTCCGTTCCCAGACCCGGATCTCCAGGTCCTCCTTGGCCAACCGGAGCGCTTCCTTTGCCTGCCAGCGTTCCGTAATATCATGTACCATGCCAACCGAGCGGATGACGGCGCCGTTCGGGTCCCGGATATGTTCGCATTTTTCGTGGACGTACCGGATTTCGCTGTTGTCCCCGCGTACTATCCGGTGTTCGATCTCGTAGGAGTCCCTTCCTTCCCGGATGGATCCTGAATACGCGGCGTCCACCGCAGCACGGTCTTCCGGAGAGACTGCGGCAAGGAATGCGTCGTAGGTCGCGTCAAACTCCTGCGGAGCAAGACCGAAAATCCTGTACACTTCATCGGACCACGAGAGCCGGTTGTTCAGGAGATCGAGTTCCCAGCTGCCAAAATGGGCGATCTCCTGCGACCGGGCCAGGCGCCGCTCGCTCTCTCTGAGCGCTTCCCCGGTTATTCCCAGTTCATCAAGGTTCTGGCGCAGTTCCTCTTCGGTTGCCCTGAGTTCTTCATTCAGGGCATGGAGTTCCTCGTTTCTCTGCACAAGCGCCGCTTCGGAACGGTCCAGGGCGCCGCCGAGCGATCCGGACACGCGGGAGACTATGTATCCCGTCGCAATAGCGAAAAGAACCAGGCTTCCCGCAAGTACAATCGCCTTGTGCATAAGATGTCCGGCAGAAATCCAGGAGAAAAGGATCTGCTGGACGATAACGATGCAGATGGTAAGAGGCACGAAGATACGGAGAAGCAGGGCCCGGGTGGAATTTCCGGTAACATATCGCAGGGGGACCGCAGCGGGTCCGGCAGCTGTTATCAGCCCGGCCCCTGCAAAGAATGCGGCAAGTGCCGACAGCGCAGCAATCGGGATGAACTGGGTCCCGTAGAGGAGAGGATCCCCGAATACATAACTCAGGACAAAGGTGAATCCTGCGAGAGAGACGAGCATGCCCGTGACGCCAACCGCGTCAGGGATCCGGTACTTCTTCCCTGACATGCCGTTTTTCCGTATCAGGAAAAACAGTGAAATCGATGTCAGGATAATCAGTACTGAAGCTATCGGGGATGTCGCGGATGACGATGGATCCAGAGTGCTACGGCCGGCTTCCGTCAGCCAGAATTCGACCGGTGAGTGACTTCCGAGAATATTCAGCGGAAGTTCGATTGCTTCGAAAATCACTATCGCTGCAAGGATAAGTTTTACCACAAAGGCCGGAATTTCCCTTAACGGTCTTATTGCGTGGACGGCAAGGACGAGACCGGTAAGGATCCAAATCAGTGCGGCACTCAGCGCTATTGTCTTGTAGCCCAGGTAGACCGTACTGATAATCGTAATACCTGACCGTACCCCGATAAGACCGACAACTGCGGAAAGGACTGCAAGGAGACCGAAGGCGACCGTCAGGTTACGGGAGAGCCGTTTATCCGGAGAGTCCGTATCGCTGCCCGGCTCTGCTTCCTGATATGAATAAGGCAGATCCGTTTTTGTTTTCGTGTCGCTCCCCATGTTCATCTGCCCGTATCGCCACCAGTATTACCGGGAAGGATGCCCTGTATCAGTACTCCCGACTCCCGCAGATACGATCTCTTGCGTACGATAACTAAAACCTCTTTGAGGAATTAAAAAGAGTTTTGTTGTATTACAAATTTTGAAACGATACGGCATCCCGTGATTGCGTCATATCCCGGTTAAATAAAAGGCGTTTCCTTCCCGCCGGCGATTCAGAACAGGTTTTTCCCGATTAACATTCGTCCAGCATACCCTTGACCATTTTCATGGTCTCGATCTTGAACTGGAGGTGTTTGATCATACCCTCTTTCATCATGATCTTCGCATCAATCTTGCGTTTCATCAGGGTTTTCTTCTGATCGTCGCTCAGGGCATTCCACATTTCCGTGAAGAGCATGTCCTGCTGCTGCATCATGCCCCCGCCAAAGTGCATTCCTTCGTGCATACCGTTTCATCTCCTTATGGGTCCGGCTGCCCGGACTAATCCGGCTCTGTACCTGCGGGAGACATATGCCTGTTTCCAGTTTTCAAAAGGTGTGACATGGAAAGAAAGGACCCCTGCAGGAAAAACGCTCCCGCGATTCCCTGAATACCTCTCTGCATATGACGTCCTGAAAATTAAAGGACAATCGTGCAATCGTGCCAGGACAGCCTGCTTGCCGACGCACGGATCATCTGTATACCGGGAAGTATAGTCTCCTCGTCCTCATGGGTATCGGCCGGGCAAAGATGGGGAAACGCCCGATGGGACGGTCGGTCCTTGAAACCATCGCGATTGCAACAGCCGGCCGCGATTACCGGTGTCATTGTGGGCTGCTCCTCAACTGAGGATTGAGGCTACCTGTTCTTTCTTTTTTGACGGTGGTGCGTATAGTGTCTCTTTAAGATCCACCAGGTACCGGGTTCTCATAAAATCCAGGTTCGGTTGCACGTGTACCGGGGCAACTTTCCGGAATAAACTCCCGCTAAAAGTTAATGCCGGAATACGTCTCACCGGAACGTGCATATGCGCGCCGTTACTTCATCCTGCGTCCTTCGGGACTGGTCGGCGGATGATGCTCCTGCGATTGCCCGTCATGCCAACAATCCCCGGATAGCATGCCACCTGCGGGACGGGTTTCCCCATCCTTACACCCTGCGGGATGCCGAGAGATTCATAACGATGGCAAAACGGAGCCGCACGGCATTCCTGCTGGCAGTCGATGTCGATAACGAGGCCGTGGGCGGCATCGGGATCCATCTTCTGAAAGATGTCTATCGCGGGACTGCCGAAATAGGATACTGGCTTTCGGAAGAATACTGGGGAAAAGGCATCGCGACGGATGCCGTACGGACGCTCATCCCGATAGCTTTCGGACAGTTCCCTATCATCCGTCTCCAGGCAGGAATCTTTGCGGATAACCCTGCTTCCATGCGGGTGCTGGAAAAATGCGGCTTCTCCTGTGAAGCCATCCACAAAAACGCGATCATCAAGAACGGCCTCATAATGGACGAGCACCTGTACGTGTTCCTGAAATAACGGGCGCGGGTCTTCCTGTTTTCAATTCCTCCGGGACTGCTGCATAACGGGACACCCGTCCGCAAGGTCCCGGGCAAGTTCCTTCAGGCTCCGGACAAGACTGGAATCTGCGTCAATCAGCGGAATTACGGAAGGATCACCTGGCACAATGTCGGGATCTGCCGGGAGATAATGGACGTCCCCGATTCTGGTTACCCCGGTATCCGTTTCCTGCGGGATATGTATACTTCCCGGTGTATCTGCCCGGTTGACGAGACTCCTGATTCCGGGGATGCCGAGTTCCTTTGCAAGTCTTTCAGACTCCCGGGCAACGCTCCGGGAATTATAGGACGGGTCGGACAGTATCAGTGCAGTCGTGAATCCGTCCGCAACGGCCCTGCCGAAATGTTCGAGCCCTGCCGGGGTGTCGAGAAGGATTACCTCATCCGGTGCATGGGGGATGCTTCGAAGGATGGAACTGATGAGGGTATACTCGGAGCAGAGGCAGCCGCCGCCAGCTTTTCGTACCCCCCCCATTACCAGAAGCCGGAGGTTTTTTGCAACCTCCACGGAAAACCGTGCCCGGGCATCGGACACGTCCGGGTTGAGGTTGAGAAGCCCTCCCGGGACATCATCCGGACCGGCGCCTGTCTTTTCCCGGAGGTAATCCGGATAATCGGAGACCGGACGGAGCGCTTCCGCAATCTCCGGGGGAAGACCAAGGGTAGCCCCCAGGTTCCGCTGCGGATCCGCATCGACTGCAATCACCCGGAGCCCCTCCCGGGCAAAAATGTGGGCCAGGACAGCGGTGACGGTTGTTTTCCCGACACCGCCCTTGCCGGTTACCACGATCCGGAGATCGTCCGGTGGATTGCATCCCCCCGGCATGGTCAGATCCCGAGGTCCGTTCTCTTTCTCTCGATATGGTCGGAAATGAGTGCGGCTGCTTTCACCGGGTCGGGTTCGACCGCAAACCCTGCATTCACCACACCTTTCAGGCCTTCGGTGAGGAGGGAAACGGTCGCAGGGCTTCCCGTAATCTTCGGCATCACGCCAAGGACCGTATAGACCCCGGATGCGACAAAATATGTCCCGATGGAGACTGCTTTCTGGGAGTACCATTCCGGTGCGGCGCCGGCTATCGGGAGTTTATGGATCCCGACATTGAGCGCACTCCCGAGTTCTGCGGCAAGGACCAGGATGCGTGAATTGTCAACGCAGGAACCCATGTGAAGGACGGGCGGGATTTTGAGGGATTCGCAGATCGCCCGGAGATCGTCACCGGCAAACCGTGCGGCTTCCGGCTGGAGGAGTCCGGCTTTTCCGGACGCGATTGCCGCGCATCCCGTCTCCACGCAGAGGATATTCCGTTTTATGAGTTCCCTTGTCAGGGTCACATGGCCATAATCGTGCTTTATTTTCGGGTTGTTGCAGCCGACGATCCCGACCGCACCCCGGATCTTTCCGGCCGCGATGAGATCGATCAGGGGTTTCCAGGAACCCCCGAGCGCCTTTTTGATGGCTTCATTGGAGAAGCCGGTCATGAGATCCACCGGTTCCCCCGGTATCAGAACCCGCTGGGGATTGCGGTTTTTGAAGTTCTCTACCGCCATCCTGACAATCGCTTTTGCGGTCGGATACGCGTTTTCTGCATGGAAGTCAAAGAACCAGGAGCCCGGGATCGTGGCCTTTGCGCTCGTAGAGATAACGAGCGTATGGTAACAGCTCGCCGTTCTCGGGAGCGAGGGGAAGATGCACTGGTAATCGACCACCATTGCCTCAAGAGCCCCGGTTGTTATGATGAGTTCCTGGTTCAGGTGGTTCCCAGCCATCGGGATCCCTTTTCGCATCAGGAGTTCGCTTCCGGTACAGCAGAGACCAACGAGGTTGATGCCCTTCGCCCCGACCGAGGCCGCAAGGGCTTTCATTTCCGGATCGGCCGCAGCTTTCACGATCATCTCGGAGAGCATCGGATTGTGGCCGTGGACCGAAATGTTGACCTGATCTGCTTTAAGGACCGCAAGATTGACCTTTGACTGCTTAATATCCGGAGTCCCGAAGAGGACGTCCGATACATCGGTCCCGATCATCGAGCCGCCCCAGCCGTCGGAGAGACTGGTCCGCAGGCCCTGGAGCAGAATATTCACATAATCCGCCCCGACCCCCATCTGGACCCGGTGCATGGCGTCCAC
>JBDKRP010000067.1:0-3043 GCA_039683275.1 Methanoregulaceae archaeon
ACCCCCGGGCTGGGTCGATTGTACCGGGGGAGAAGCAACGGCAATCCTTGATAATCTCCGGGCTGACGGGCGGATCCGTGAACTCCCGCTCCCCGACATCATCAGATACTGTTCCGGCGGGGAAACCTGACCGGAAAAGGAAGCATGCTCACCATGAACGGTACTACTGAATTCGGTTGTTCGACCTACGCCTGCATGGATCTCCCTCTTTATGAGGCTCTTGTAAAAATCCGTGAAAAGACCGGACTCATCGAGATCCTCTCGGACGGTCCGCACGATCTCTTCCGGCATATCGATGCCTGCCACGATGTCGATGCACGATATACGGTCCATGCCCCGGGAACCGATATCAATCTCGGGAGCACCAACGACCGGATCCGGTCTTTCGGAATACAGGTGCTCGATGAACTCTGTGGGATCTGCGATCTCCTGAACGCGGAGAACCTGGTGGTCCACCCGGGATATACTGCATGGTCACAGTCAGCGGGAGAATCGCAGGCCGCTTTCCTCCGGTCCCTTGCAGATCTGTCCCGGCTCCAGGAGGAGCACGATGTGCGGATCGCTGTTGAAAATATGGGAAGCTGGGAGTGCTGCCATTTCCGGACCCCGGATACCCTCCCGCAGATTGTGAACCTGGGACTTGGGTACACGCTCGATGTCGGGCATGCCCACCTGAATCACGTGCTCCGTGAATTTGCAGAATCTGCACCGCCCACGCACATCCACCTGCACGACAACGGGGGTACCGTGGACGATCATGCGGCCTGCGGCACGGGAACGATAGATTTCCCCTCGCTCCTGCCCCGGCTCCCTGAGGACATCCCCTGCATCCTTGAAGTGAAATCGCTCGAAGAGTTCGATGAAAGCATCCGGTACCTGTCCGGCATAGGTCCGGAGCCCGGGAACCGAACCGGAAGCGCAAACCGGGATGGACCCGGTGAAGGGAACCCGGGAAAGGTGTAACCCATGTCAGAACCACGGGCCGGTTTTCTTCTGCTCCTGCTTATCCCAGGTATCCTGATTCTCCCGGTTGTAGCGGCAGCAGGGACCCATGCCGCTATCACAGATGATGCAGGTCTGGTCGTGATCCTGCCGGAATCGTCGGACCGGATAGTATCGCTCGCGCCCTCCAACACCGAGATACTCGGGGCCCTCGGTCTCATGAACCGGACGGTCGGAGTGACCGAGTACTGCAATTACCCGCAGGAAGCGCTCAACAAGACAACCGTCGGGGGATTCAGTTCGGTTAACCTGGAAAAAGTTGTTGCCCTGAAGCCGGACCTTATCCTCGCTGCCCCAAGCAATGGGAAGGAAACGGTCGACCGCCTCCGGAGTCTCGGCCTTACGGTCATTGTGCTGAACCCGACAGATATTGAGGGGGTCCTGGCGAGTATCAGGACGGTTGGGATTGCAACAGGGACAGAAAGCCGGGCAGATTCTCTCGTGCAGCAACTAAAAACCCGGCTTGCAGATGTCAGGAACCGTACTGCCTGTGCAGGAGGATCTGCCCCGACCGTTGCCCATGTGGTCTGGTACGACCCGATCTGGGTGAGCGGGAACGGGACCTACCAGGACGAAGTGATCCGGCGTGCGGGTGGAGTGAATGCATTCCCGCATATCGAATCCTGGGGTACCGTAACGCTTGAGGATTTCCTCATCGCGGATCCCGATTATATCCTCGTGAACGGGGGAACCGGCATGGGGAATTATTCCTCGGAATCAAATGAGGTTCTCAACTATTTCCTGCGAGATGCCCGGCTCTCGCAGATCAGGGCCGTAAAAGAGAATCACCTGATCCTTGTCGATTCCGATTCCATCAGCCGGGGCGGACCCCGGATTGTCGACGCGGTTGAACAGGTAGCAAAAAGTTTACATCCGGAATGTTTTGCAGCGAATGTAACACAGCAGCCCGTTGCAACCCCTGCGCAAAAATCTCCCGGGTATGGAGCAGTTCCAGCGCTGATCGCGCTTATCCTGATAGTACTTCTCGCGGTCAGCGGAAAAAAAGCACGGTGCGGGAAGAACGATGATGGGAAGAAGGGAGGATTGCCATGAAGATCCCGGGTGGCGAAGAAATCGAAGTGACCGAAGATACCCTCATTGTCCGGTTTCCGGAAAAGAGGTGCGTCGTCAGCACGTCGTGGCTGAACGGCGGGTACCGCGAAGATCTCACGGCAGTTTTCAACCACCAGATCCCGCTTGCTGCCTGTGATACGGGTCATCTTGCCTTGTTCGAACCCGTCCCCTACCTCGAGAAGGCTGCCGGAATCCGGGGACTGGATCCCAAATCTGTTGCCGGCCTCCTCACCCGGGCATATATGCGGAATGCAGCGATTGCCTCCGAATCGTTCCGGGACCTCTCTGTCTGTGCTATCGTGACCGCAGGTGTTGACGTAAACGGGGGACGCGCCGGCGACCCGGCCTCGTATTACGAGTGCAACGGCACCTGCGAACCGGTAGGCGGGACCATCAATATCATCCTTGTCGTGAATGCCGCAATGCCGGAATATGCGATGGTCCGGGCCCTGGTGACTGCGACCGAAGCAAAATCTGCTGCACTCCAGCAGGTCATGGCAAAAAGCTGCTACTCGTCAGGTATTGCAACCGGGTCCGGAACCGATATGATTGCGGTTGTCACGAACCCGGCAGCAGGGATCCGTCTTTCCGATGCAGGGAAACATGCAAAACTCGGGGAACTGATCGGAAACGCAGTCATCCGGGCAACGCTGGAGGCCCTTGACCGCGAGACCGGGCTCGGGCCGGATTCCCAGCGGAGTGTGATGGCCCGCCTGTCCCGGTATTCCGTGACAAACGAAGTACTCTGGGGCCGGGTTCAGCGATTGAACGGTTCTGCCCCGCAGGGCCTGGACCGGGTACGGTTCCTAACCCGGCTGCACGAACGGTCCCGGGACCCGGACCTTGTCGCAGTCACGGCTGCATCCCTTCACATCATCGATGAAGCCGGGTGGGGGCTCCTTCCGGAAGAGGCAGCCGGCGATGCACTTATCCGGGTGACATCAGCCGGTTTCCCGAACCTGCCCGG
>JBDKRP010000068.1:0-50544 GCA_039683275.1 Methanoregulaceae archaeon
ATTTTTGCGTTTTCGATGACGCTCCTCGTGGTCGGCCTTGACCTTCCCGATAAAGCTACTCTCGTGCAGAGCAACGAATTCGTCTCCCGGTACCTCTGGGAGATCCTCCCGGACTTCGAGCGATACGTCATTGCATTCTTTATCCTGGGGGCATTCTGGATGGCCCATCATACCATGCATCACCGGGTTGAGATCGTTGATCGGACCTATATCTGGCTGAACCTCGGGACACTCTTCTTTATCACGCTCCTTCCCTTCACGACATCGTTTTCCGGGGATTTCTCGCATGTTGCCCTTGCATCCGTTCTCTTCAGCCTGAACCTGCTTGCGATCGGAATCGGTTTCTTCCTCCAATGGGAATACGGGATAGCGAGCGGCAGGTTCAACAGGGAAAAGTCGGGGTCCCTTTTCATCCTGGAGGGCCGGCTGCGGAACCTTGTCATACCGGGACTTTCCGTCATTGCAATCGTCTTCGCCCTTGCGGGAAGCACCTGGGCCCAGACAGCGTACCTGCTGATACCCGTCCTCTTTTTCCTGATCCGGGCATATTCCAGGAAAATCCGGGAAAGATCGGATCCGGGTCGGGCAGAGGGATAATCAGCCCCCTGGTTTCATCCCGCAGGTTCATTACGGGAAAGCGTACACCGCACCATAACAGGGAGCGGGAGATCTTCCGGATCTCTCCCCCGGGAGGATGATACAACGATAACCGCGAATGGCACATCTTTTGTTGTCCACGACCACCATGCAAGCACCCACCATTACGATCTCCGTCTGGAACGGGACGGGGTCTTCAAGAGCTGGGCGGTACCGAAAGGGATTCCCGAAGTTCCCGGCCAGAAACATCTTGCCATCGCAGTCGAGGATCATCCGCTGGAATATGGGACGTTCGAAGGGACGATCCCGGAGGGTTCCTATGGTGCCGGGACGGTTGCCATCTGGGACTGCGGGACCTACGACACCCTCCGGTGGGAACCGGACCGTATCGAGATTGTCTTTCACGGCAAGCGGCTGACCGGGCCGTATCTCATCGTCAGGTTCAAACGGGCGGGAGAGAACGAATGGCTGGTGTTCCGGACCGGGAAATAGGAATCGCGAAACTACGGTATGACCTGCCAGCATATCCCGGTGACACCCTTCTGCAGACGTTCGTCCCGTTTTCCCGCCTGGTAGCCCGGGGGCCTTTTTCCATCGGCCATCCAAACGGATTGTTTCCGGTCCGGAAAAACGAAAATATATATAGTCAACATTCAAACGTTGACATATGTTCCTGCCAACGCACGACAAGCAGTTCGAGTTCTGGAAGCTGCGGCGGAGCGGGCATCCCAACGTCACCATCGCAGGATTGCTCGGCATATCCCGCCAGGCAGTCTCCCGGGCGCTCCTTCTCATGGACGAGAAGATAGAGAGCAGCCTCCGGGAGATGGCGCACGCCAACCAGATCGAAGGAGAGAAGATCGATCCGGTCCGGGGCATTCTCTTAGGGAGATCGATCCCGCTCTCGACCGAGGCCATCATCTTCGTCTCCGAGAAACACGGAATGCAGGTCTGGTACGAGCATGACGGCGATTGTGCGGCATGTACCCGGTACACCGAATGCATCGAGCTCCTCTGGGACGTCGCAACCGAACTCGGGATCAAAATCGAGCGGTGCAACGATCCCACAAAAATGGCAGACGAACTGTTCACGAAGGTGAAAAATCTTCTATGACCCTCGCATTTATCGATACCATCGGCCGGTACCTCGGCTGGTGCCCCCATGCACAGGGACAGCACCGGATGCTGACAATCCGGCCTGTCGATCAGGATACCGCAGGAAGCGGAGGAGCACTGCCCGAATTCCGGTACGGGCGGACAAACCTGTACCGCATGCGGATTCTTGCATTTGCCCTCTGTATGACCGGGGTCGGGTTCTCCCTCTTCGCGACTGCGAACGGGGACCGGTTCGTTATGCTTGCAACCGGCCTCGTCCTCGCGTCGCTGCTCTACCTCGGGGACGGGCTCCGGTACTGGGAGCTCTTCCGCGAAGCGAACCGGGCAGGCAGTGCAAACGAACTGGACTGGAAACAGGTAACCGTCGTCCGCACCCTCCCGATTATCGGAGTCGCCCTCATCCTCGGCTTCGTCGGTGCTGTCCTCCTGGGGCTCGTACCCGGGCTCTCGATGCTGACCGTGAACGGGTTCCTTGCCGGGTTTGCGATCATCGGGTGGTACCATCTCGCGACGGTTGTTTTGTGGGAGAGAAGATCGGGAAATCCCCTCTACTCGAACGGGAACCGGATCTATACCCGGGGTGGGAAGAATGCATCTCAGTGAGGCCATCAGGAAGCGCATCGGCTGGTGCCCGTGTGCACAGGAATTCCGCACCGACGTGACCGGACTGCCGGCACCCATGGTTACCGTGAACTCCCCGGGACCGGATGGCGGCGCCGGGAGACCCGGGCGGATCCGGAGGGGATTCGGTCTTGCCACAGGAAGCATAAAAATCCTGATCCGGAACAGGCGTCTCCTGGGATTTTCGCTCCTGACCGGTCTCGTCCTGATCGTCAGTATCGCAGCGAACCTGTACCTCCAGTTCATTTCCGGGACCGCGCTCTTCCCGGGAACGGATCTTCCCGGGAGTTCCCCTGCCACCCTGATTGCGAAGGGGTCGCTCGTATGGGCGGTCCTGACATTTGGCATCGGGCTGATCAGCACATTCCTCACGTATTACCTGCTGGCCGGCCTGATCTCCTGCGTATCGGGAATCCTCCGCCACACAAAAGTAACCCTCCGGGAAGGTCTGGCCATTGCCGGGAACCACAGGCAGTCTCTTGCCGTCTGGGCGGCTCTCGGGGCTCTCATAGGAACCGCACTTACCTATGTCATGGAAAGTTACGCGATGAACTTCCCGATTATCATCGCCTCGATGGTGGCGGGAATTGTCTTCTTCGTTATAACGATGTTTGTCATTCCTGCGGTAGTTCTCGATAATTCAGACCTGATCCCCGCAATCCGGGGGTCGGCGTCCGTGTTCCGGAAGGTGTGGGGAGAGACAATCGCCTGTTTCTTCATTTTCTTCCTGATCGCGTTTGTGATATACCTGGTGGCGATGGTCCCGATAGCGGCGATAGGCTTTTCTGCCGGGGGTACTGCGATGATCAGCGTCATCGTCATCCTGTACCTGCTCGTATTGCTGGTACTCCTGTTCATCGGCTCGACAATCCTGGGTATCGCCACCCTGGGTCTCTATACGTACGGAAAAACGGGAACCATGGACCCGGCATTTGAACAGACTACCGTTGGAGGGACGCGTATATGACCGGGATACCGGCAGGAGATTGTATTCACCGGGAAATGGGCTGGTGCCCCCATGCACCGGAATTCCGCACCGAAGGGACCGGGTTTCCCTCCCCGGGCGTCGTTGCACATCCTCTGGAGCCGAACGGGGGACGGGGAGGATCCGGGAAGACAGGACGGGGAATCCGGCTGGTAGCGGGAAGCGCAAAAACCCTCGTCCGGGAGAAACGTCTGCTCTGGTTCCCGGTCCTGACCGGCCTCGTGATCCTGTTCCTTTTCGCAGCGGCGTTCCTGATTCATGTGTATGGGACCTACCCCTACGGGGTAATATCGTTCCCCACCCTGGTTGCCCTTATTTTTGCATGCGAGATGATCACGGTATTCTGCATAAATTTCCTCTTGGCAAGCCTGATCCTGAGCATCTCTGCTGATGGCTCTGGCCGGACAACTACCCTCCGGGAAGCATTCTCCCGGGCAGCGAGTCACCTGCGGCCGCTCCTGGGCCTGTCCCTCGGCATGGCACTCGCGGGAACCATCCTCTATGTCGCACTAAGCCACTATTCTGATATCCTGTACCTGGCGGTATCCGGAATCCTGACCAGGTTCCCCTTTTACTTCGTTATAATGCCGGAAGTGAATGGCCCGGGCCCGATTGTCGGCGGATTCCATGTGTTGTACGCGGCCATCGCGACAACCATTGTGATGGCCATCAACGTTGTTTTGTTCATTCTCACGCTGTACATCGTTCCGTCCCTGGTCCTGGAAAAGAAACGCCTGGCCCAGGCCGCCAGGGATTCCGTTTCCCTGATGAAAAAAACCTGGGGTGAACTGGTTGTCTGCATCATCATGTTCGGTTTGATCTTACTCGGGATTTCCCTCACATCCCTTATATTCCTCGCAGCCTACGACGTTGTCTCATTCGATATCAATACCCTGTTCTACCTGTTCTTCTGGTACCAGGGAGGATGGATCGCGTGCGCTGCCGTGTATATGGCGGTGTGGCTGATCCTCGTCCTCATAGGCTCGACTATCGCGGGTATTGCCGTGGGAAGCCTCTATACGTATGGAAAGACAGGCCGGATACCGGAAATTCCCCTACAATGTGATCATTCAGGAGACTTCAGATGACCTCCACCATTATCGGGACATTCCATCATCGCCTTGGCTGGTGTCCCTGCAGAAACACCCATGCATCGCACCCGTTGAACACCGGAAATACGGAACCGTCCCTGCAACAGGGCGGGAGTTCCGGCCAGCCCCTGACGCGGGATAGGGCCCCGGTAATCCCGGAAGGATTCTTCACCGGGATAGCTATCACCATACTGTTCCTGACCCTCTTCTTTGGGGGGAACTGGTGGTGGCCGGTTCTTACCGCCGGGGTCACCGCAGTATTTTTTATCCTGATGTTTTCCGGCAGGATCAGGAAGCCCGGGAGGGAAACGAATGCAACTGAGTGAATTCATCAGAAAACGGATAGGCTGGTGCCCGAATTCGTCTCCCGCGAACGTGCGCAGTACCGGGGCAAACCAGGATTTCCCGAATGGGCCGCTCGTGCAGGCGAAGCGTCCATCCGGAGGGGCAGGGCAGGGTACGCCATGGAACCGGTGGTATGAACATACCCAGATAGGAACGGTCCAGATCCTCGCCTCGATTGCAGCGGTCGCAATCATCCTCCTGGGGGGATACTTGATCGGGATGTACTGGTTCCTGCCCGTGGCAGCCATCATTCTCATGGTATCGGTCCTCGTATTCGGGACCCTGACGGTTTCTGTCTGCGACGACGCCCTCCGGATCCGGTTCGGTCCCCTGGGCCTTATCCGGAAATCCTGGCCGGTCGTTGAGATCGCGTCCGTGTCTGCTGTTCAGAACCCCTGGTACTATGGCTGGGGTATTCGCCTGACTCCCCGGGGGACCCTCTACAATATCGCAGGAACGGACGGGATCGAAGTCCGGATGCTGAACGGGCACACCTTCCGCATCGGGACCGATGAACCGGAAGCGCTCTGCCAGGCCATTGAACTGTCCCGGTCGGCCTCGTTCCGGCCTGTGACCGAAAAAAGGTGAATCGCAATGGCCGCCAGCTTTGCAGAAGCGATCCGGAAGCACCCTGGCGGGTGCCCGGATACACGTGTACTCCCGATGGCCCCTGTTGCAATGAGAGAACCCCGGGCTTGTCGGGTGACAGAACAGATTTTTACTATCTTGAAGTAAGGTGAACCAAATGGATTATGGCAGGATAATTGATGACGCCTTGGCCTATACGAAGGAGGGTGTCTGGGAAAAACCGAACCGCTGGATGAAACTGATACTTGCAATCGTCATTCTGGGAATTCCGCTCTCCGGGTACATCCTGCGGATCTATCGCGGCGCAACTCCTGCCCCGGAAGTGGACCGGTGGGGGTCGCTCTTTATCGATGGCCTGAAGCTCTATGTCATCGCCCTCATCTATTCCATTCCGGTGCTCGCCATCTGGCTGCTGGAGTATGGCAGGATGCTGGCTGCCGCATTCTCCGGGGGTTTCTCCCATCCCGGTGCAGTTTTCATGGCAGGTACTCCTCCCAATATCGGCCTCCTTATTCTCATGTATGTTATCCAGATTGTCATCGGTGTGATCCTCCCGGTTGCAGCAATCCGGTTTGCCCGCACCGGAACAATTTCAGAGGCGTTCAGGTTCGGCGAGATTACCGGTTATATCGGAAAAATCGGCTGGGTCCGGTATATCCTGGCGCTCATTATCGTTACGATCCTTGTCAGTATCCCGATATTCATTCTCATGTTCGCATTCATTGTGGCCGGGATCCTGATTTTCAAATCGATCCTTGGCACAATCATCGCAATGACAGTCGTGATGCTCATCATAATGCCTTTCATCTCCCTATTCCAGGCACGATATATGACCTGCGTATACGACAGCGCGATCCCGGCAGCATAAGTCCAATCACATTTTTTGGGTGTCTTCATGGAAACCATCGATCCTACCAGGAACTGCAACAACTCCGTCCTGCACGTTGAAAACCTCACCAAAACGTTCGACAGCAGGAACGTCCTTGAGAATATCACCTTCGACATCCACAAAGGTGAGATCTTTGGCCTGCTCGGTCCGAACGGGGCAGGGAAGACCACCCTCATACGGACGATCCTGGATATCTTCCGGCCCGATGCCGGGGAGATTTCCCTCTTCGGCAGGAAGTTTTCCGACGAGATCAAGGACGCCATCGGCTACCTGCCGGAAGAGGGGAGTCTCGATAAAGAGATTCTTGTCTCGGAATGCATCCGCTATTTTGCCGAACTCAAGCGCGTGGCTGCGATTGACCGGAAGATGGACGACTGGCTGGAAAAACTGGACCTCGGGGAGTACAGGAACAAGAAGGTCCAGGAGCTGAGCAAAGGAATGCACCGGCGGCTCCAGTTCATCCTCTCTGTCATTCACGAGCCGGATATTCTCATCCTTGACGAGCCGTTCTCGGGACTCGATCCCATCAACATCAAAACCCTCAAGGATATCCTCCTTGAACTGAAGGGCAGGGGAACGACCCTCATCATGAGCACGCACCAGATGGACGAAGTGGAGCGGATGTGCGACCGGATCCTCATGCTCAACGCCGGAAAGGTCGTGCTCTACGGCAGGCTTGACGATATCCGGCAGCAGTTCGGGTTGTCTGTCGAGGTCCATTACGAAGGACGGCTCCCGTATCTCGCCAGTGTCGCAGGCATCAACGATTACGGCAACTACGCCGAACTGATCGTGGAGAAGGATGCCGATACCCAGGCCATCCTCAGGACACTTGCAGAGAATGTGAAGATCCGGAAGTTCGAGGTAAAACAACGTTCCATGAATGAGATTTTCATCGAGGTGTGCAGGAAATGACGGCAAAAGCTCTCGTGGTCGCGAAATTCGAATTCCTGAAAACCGTCCGTCGCAAAGGGTTCATCCTGGGCACTATAGGGCTCCCGCTCCTCCTCCTCCTGATCGCCGGACTGGCGCTCTATTCCGGCGCGGGTTTTGGTACGGCATCCGGAAACCAGACTACCGGGTATGTCGATGGAGCCGGTTTTGTGCAGGCTGCACCCGGCTACGTGCCGTATCCCGACGTGGAATCCGGCAAAGCGGCCCTGCTCGCAGGGAGCATTCACGACCTGCTGATCGTCCCGTCTGACTATCTTGAGACCGGCACGCTCACGATCTACACCCGGGACAATTCACGTTTCGGATCTGCGGGTTCCCGACAGTCAGTACAGGAATTCCTGGCAGGGAACCTCCTGCGGTACGGGAATGTGTCCGACAGGATCGCAAAGAACATCCTCACACCGGAAACCCCGGATATCATTGTCCTCGACGCAACCGGAAATCCCAAGGGGGACGAGACGCTCGCGGGATTTGTACTGCCGTTCGCGATAACGATGGTCCTCGCGCTCGGCATCCTCACGTCATCGGGGTACCTGATGCAGGGAATCGGCGAGGAGAAAGAGAGCCGCAGGGGAGAGTTCCTGCTCTCGCACTGTTCCGCCGAACAGCTGCTGGCAGGAAAGATCCTGGGCTATGGTGCGGTCAGCCTTCTCCAGATTGCCGTGTGGGTGACAATCGGCCTCGCGGTGATCCTGGCAAGTCCGCTTGCCGCTCTCTTTGCCGGAATGCAGGTGACCTGGCTTCTCTGTGCTGCCATCCTCTACCTCATCCTCGGGTATTTCCTGTTTGCAGTCTCCATCGCGTGCGCAGCATCCCTTGCGCCATCCCTCCGGGAAGCCCAGCAGGTATCTGCTATCTTTTCGATGTTTGCGGTATTCCCGCTCGTCTTCCTCCAGTTCCTGCTGCAGGACCCGAATTCCCTCCTGATGCAGGTCCTGACGTATTTCCCCTATACGGCACCCTTCATCGCCATGCTCCGGCTCACGCTCGTCAATGTGCCGCTCTTTGAAATTATCGCGAGCCTGGCGATCCTGGTAATCGCCATCCTTGTCCTGACCCGGCTCGCGGCACGGATCTTCAGGATGGGCATGCTGACCTATGGAAAACGGGCGACGATGCGGGAAGTCTGGGGATTTCTCAAGGAGAAATGATTTCCAGGAGCGGAGAAGTTCAACGGAGAATCCATCCACCGTATTTTTTGTGTTGTGTCGGCATCATGGTACTAAGGTTTGCGTGAATACTGATGAAGAAGACAGAATACTACGTCCACGGCTATTCGGCCCGGGAAGCCGAACGGCTGCTCGACCAGGGCAGGACGCTCACGGAACTCCTGCATCACGATACCCGGTACCCGGACGGGAGCCGGGTGCTTGAAGCGGGATGCGGGGTCGGGGCCCAGACCGTGACCCTTGCCTCGCAGAGCCCGGGGGCGAAATTCACCTGTATCGACTGCTCGGACGCGTCGCTCGCGGAAGCAGAGAAGCGGGTCCGGGATGCAGGGCTCACGAATGCCCGGTTCCGGAAAGCGGATATTTTCGATCTCCCGTTCGCCCCGGAGAGTTTCGACCATGTCTTTGTCTGCTTTGTCCTCGAACACCTTCCGGACCCGGACGCGGCCCTCCGGCACCTGACGACCGTGCTGAAGCCGGGCGGGACCATCACGGTGATTGAAGGCGATCACGGTTCCACGTTCTTTCATCCCGACAGCCCCTATGCACGGCGGGCAATCGGTTGTCTTGTTACGCTCCAGGAAAGGGCAGGCGGGAATTCCCTGATCGGCCGGCAGATCTACCCGCTGATGACCGGCGCCGGTTTTTCAAAGGTATCGGTATCGCCCCGTATGGTGTATGTCGACGCGTCCCGGCCGGATCTCGTTGAGGGGTTCACGAAGCAGACGTTCACGGCAATGGTCGCTGGAGTGCGGGACGCTGCAATCACGATGGGCCTGATGACGGAGGCGGACTGGGACCGGGGGATTGCCGACCTGTACCGGACCGCAGAGAAAGACGGGGTCTTCTGCTATACGTTCTTCAAAGGCACCGGGGTGAAATGAAGCAGATATGAAAATATCCGTTATTCTTGCCCATCCCCGTCCGGGAAGTTTCAACCACGCAATTGCCGGGACCGCTGCCGCAACCCTGGAGAGCGCCCGTCACGCAGTCTTTTTCCACGACCTGTACGCGGAGAAGTTCGATCCCATCCTGCCGTTTGAGGAAATAGCCCGGGAGGCCCCGCTCGATCCGGTCATCGCGGCACACTGCCGGGAGATTTCAGAGGCCGACGGGATTATCGTCGTCCATCCCAACTGGTGGGGCCAGCCTCCCGCGATCCTGAAAGGCTGGGTGGACCGGGTCATCAGGCCCGGGGTTGCCTACCGGTTCCGGGAAGGGGATAACGGGGAAGGCATCCCGGTCGGCCTTCTCCGGGCGAAAGCGGCGATTGTTTTCAACACCGGAAATACCCCGATTCTCCGGGAACACGAGGTGTTCGGCGACCCGCTGGAAAATCTCTGGAAGACCTGTATTTTCGAATTCAGCGGCGTTCCGGAGTTCCATCGCCAGCTCTTCACGGTTGTCGTCACAAGCACGGACGAAGACCGAGACGCATGGCTCAGGGATGTCAGGGATTGGGTGAACCGGGTTTTCCCCGGATAACAGAATATCGGGGGAAAATACCGGTTGTCAGGGTACCGGAAAAAAGGCCGCCCCTCATACGAGGATTGCGTCAGGTGTGGATTTCCTGCCGCTGGTATCGTGAATGATCGAAAGTACAACCTTTTTTCCCGCAAGGGACAGCACATGCGCATGGATCTCAACCGGAAGGGAGGAGCCGTCTTTTCTCACGATACCCGTCCTGAAAGTGACATGATCCCTGGTTCGCAGGGCCGATTCAACCCAATCAAGGGAGGGTTCCTGACTGCCGGCAACAAAATCCAGGAGGCGCCGTTCCAGGAGTTCCTCTCTTTTGTACTGGAGCATCGCGCAGGCAACATCGTTGACCTCCAGGACGCTCCACGGTTTCCCGTCGTCCCGGATCTCATACAGGTAAATCGCATCGTCAAGATTATTGAAGATCTTGCGGAACCGCTCTTCGCTTACCTGGAGCCGGGCCTTTGCCTCGACGAGGTCCGTCACGTCGTCAACCGCGACAATGACGTAGCGCGAATTATCGAGGGAAACCGGCTCGGCACTTACCCGGAGCCAGCGCTCAAGGGGCTTGCCATGGACGAGGAGGGTCAGGCACAGGATTTTTTCGCGTACGCTCTCTCCGGTAGCGATCACACCCCGGATACCGTTCCGGAGGGGACAATCCGGACAAAGGTTGGAAAAGCCACATCCCTGCGGGACATCATGGCTGTGGATGCACCCCAGGCCGGCCCCGGCCCGCTCCCCTATCACCTCGGCAGGTTCCCGGAGGACCATTGTCATCATGGTTTTTGAGGCCTGCTGGATAACCAGATCCTCATTCAGGAGGAGAAGTCCCACCGGGACGGTGGTAAAAACCTTGTAAAAATTTTCGAGCGACCGTTCCGCCCGGCGTTTCAGGATCGCCTGGAGTGTTTTATGCCCGAGCTCCGTATACTGGGCCGAAGGATCGCCGCCTTTCTGCACATAGAAATCTGCGCCGTTATTGATGGCTTCGATCACGATGTCTTCACGGCCGTGCCCGGTGAAAATAAGGACCGGGATATCCCCGTATCGGTTCCTGATCTCTTTTAAGAATTCGATACCGTTCATACCCGGCATCTGGTAATCGGTAATGACTGCATCGTACTTCGGTATCGCGGAAGAATCCAGCATCCGTTTTGCGGATGTGCCGGTCTCCACCCTGAAATTCCCGGTCTCTTCGAGAAAAAGCCTGGTGATATCAAGCACGTCAGGTTCATCATCGACGCACAGGATAGAGTACATTGGACGATCCACTGGATGATAGTATTGGGCATTCGGGAATTTGAGGATTCCGGCGGCACTCCCAAACAGCAATCCTTTTAGATTCGGGCGATCCCTATTACATCAGAGAGCCGGAGTCCGGTAATCCCGAAGGAGGCTATGCATGGTAAAAATCCTGATAATTGAAGATTCGTCATTCCAGCGCAAGATCATTTCCGGGGTACTGACAGAAAACGGATACGATGTCATTGTCGCGGAAAACGGGAGGGAGGGTCTCGAACGTGCGGAAAAAATGAGACCGGATCTTATCCTGTCCGATCTTCTTATGCCGGAGTTTGACGGTTTTCAGGTTCTCGAAGCGATACGTGCAAAAAAACTGAACATTCCGGTTATTGTCCTTACTTCAGATATCCAGAAGACTACAGAGAGCCGGTGCAGGGGGCTGGGTGCGTGTGCCGTCCTGAACAAACCGGTGAATAAGGAACAGGTTATTTCAGCAGTCCGGGATGCCCTCAGGGTCCCATGATTGGTATGATAGTTGACGATGAATCCCGCGATGCGATCACCGAGATGATCAATATAGGAGTGGGTAAAGCTGCGGGTCTTCTTAATGAGATAACCGGTTCAAATATCCAGCTCCGGGTCCCGGAGATCCACTTAATCCCGTTCCGGGAGCTTGCCGATGTCAATAAAAATATCCTGGGAACCGACATTCTCTCCACCGTAATGCAGGAGTTCCAGGGGAATTTTTCCGGCGTGACGGCGCTTGTCTTCCCCCCGGATAGCGCTTTGTCCCTCATCAAGCTCCTCTCGGGAGACGAAGGAGCGGGGGCCGACCTGGATGCGGTTCAGGTCGAGACGCTCAAGGAAGTAGGAAACATCATCATTAATGCCGTGATGGGTTCGATCTCAAATGTCCTCTCAGAGCACCTCGTGTTCTCCCTGCCGGTTTATTATGAAGGGAAACTCAGTGCAATCGCAGCAGACCGACTCAGGGGAGAAGGTGACGACTGGGTTGTCATAGCGAGAACGCAGTTCCTGATAGAATCCATGCAGATTGAAGGGACCATCCTTCTCGTCCTTGAAGTAGGATCCCTGGAGCGGCTGGTAGAGAGCATCCGGAAGACGAATGGATAGGGGGACACGGAACTACGCGGGTGATCGTGTGATCTGCACTGAATGCCTTTCTCTCTTAGATATGCTCCCTGTCGGACTCGTTATCCTGAAAAAAGATTTTTCCATCAGGTTCTGGAACCGGCGCCTGGAAGAATGGACCGGCATCAGAAAGGATGAAATTCTCGGGAAGAATCTTCTCCGGGAATTCCCGACCCTCAACCAGCCCGCGATTACCGCCCGGTTCCCCCAGGTTTTTTCAGGGGGAACCCCGGTATATTTCTCCTCAAAATTCCACCCGAATCTTATCCCGTGCAGCCTGCCTGACGGGACCGTGCGGGTCCAGAAAGGATCGGTACTGCCGGTACAGTGGGGAAACGATATTCATGCAATGCTTGTCATCGAGGATGTGACAGACCTCGTCCACCAGGTGTCCGGGTTCCGGAAGATGCGGGATATCGCCCGTCAGGAACTCGTGGAACGCAAAAGTGCTGAAGATGCCCTCCGGGTTGCAAACGCAAAACTGAGCCTTTTTTCGGATATTACCATCCAGGACATCAGGAACCAGCTCACCGCAGCCCGGGGGTTCAATTACCTCATCGGCCATTCTCTCGAAGATATTGCCGGGATCCGGTCCGTTGCAGGCAATATCGACCGGCAACTCGGGATCATCGAAAAATATGTCTCGCTGATGCTGGATTTCGAACAGCTGGGAAAAGAACCTCCCCGGTGGTATTCCCTGGAGGAGGTAATCAGCCAGGCGAAGGTGCAGGCGCAGTTTTTCCAGGTGGACGCGGGTCCTGAAATCAGAGGGCTTGAGATCTACTGCCCGCCACTTCTTGAACGCATCGTAGTAAACCTCTTCGAGAACGCACGGCAGCACGGGAAGCCCGATGCCCGGGTGAAGATCTCATTCTGTCCCGGGGCGGATACCGGAATTATCAGGGTTGAGGACGACGGGGCCGGGGTACCTCCGGAAGAGAAAGAGCAGATCTTCGGGAAAGGTCTCGGGACAAAGACACGGCTTGGCCTCTACCATACCCGGGAGATCCTTGCGATAACCGGAATTGCTATCCGGGAGACCGGGGAATCGGGGAAAGGTGCACGGTTCGAGATAGTCGTCCCCAGGGCCGGGTACCGGAATCATTCCGGTGCATCGCACACAGGATCGGGAGAACCGGAATAACAGACAGGATCTCTTTCCCCGGCCAACATTTTTCCTCTGCCCGGCCCTATCCCTCCTGAGATACCATGACAGACTTTGCCGAATGTGTTCAGTTCGCAAACGAGAACCCGGTCACATACATTGCCACGGTCGAGGGAGACCAGCCCCGGGTCAGGGCGTTCGCGATGTGGTTTGCGGATACCACCGGTTTCTATTACCATACGGGAACCCCGAAAAGCGTCTTTCACCAGCTGCAGAAAAACCCGAAAATCGAACTCTGTTTCTATAAACCGGGCGATGCTGCCGGGAAGATGCTGCGGGTTTCGGGGAAAGCCGAGATCCTGGAAGATGCCACGCTCGCTGAGCGGCTGTACCGGGACCGTCCCTGGGTTAGAGATCTCGTAAAAAATGCTCCGGTCGGAGGAAAACTCGCGATATTCCGGGTTGCCCATGGCGAAGCATGGTTCTGGACGATGGATGCCAACATGCGGGAGTCCCAGGTTCCCCGCGTGAAGTTCTGATTCTCAGTACTCCGGCTGTTTCCTCTGCCGGGTCTGCACTTTCACACCAGCCACCCCACCTTTTTCCTCCGGCATCAGCGATAGGAGAAGAGATGCATAGGGACGATACCGAACGCAGGAATACGGTTATTGGGACCGTCGCAGCAATGAACCGGATTTGGACAGAAGCCTGGGATGAAGCCGCCTTCCGGGAGTACATCCATCCTGACGCGGTTGCAATCGTCCCGGGAACCCCGGGACGACTCGAAGGGCGGGACGCTTTTGTCGCGGGCTGGAAAATTTTTGTGTATGCAACAGAGATCCATGCATGGAAAGAATCCGACCACCGGGTGACGCTCTTTGCCCGGGGCACCGGTGCGGTCCTCACGTACTTCTTTACGATCCGGTTTACGATGGGCGGGCAGGAGATCACCATGAAGGGGAGGGACATGTTCACCCTCGTAAAGCAGGGCGGGCGCTGGCTCGTCCTTGCGGATCAGTTCTCACCGGAACCTCCGGCCTGTGGATAATCCCCGGGCCACCCTGAATTTATCTGATTGTCCCGCCAATACCCGGATACCGACTATGGATATCATCACAGTAACCGGATGCATTGCAGGATTACTGACAACGGCATCGTTTCTCCCTCAGGTAATCCGCAGCTGGAGGCTCCGGGAGACCCGGGACCTTTCCCTCACCATGCTCGTCATGTTCGCGATCGGGGTCTTTCTCTGGATAATCTACGGCATCCGGGTGAATTCATTCCCCATCGTCGCCGCGAACGCAGTGACGCTCGTCCTGATAGCAGTCCTTCTCTATCTGAAGGCAGTATACCACTGAAATGCGATCAGGGAAAGCGGGAACAGTTTTTCAGCACCGAATCCGTACGTTCCCGGGAAAAAGAAGAGAATTCAGTCCTGGATGTGCACGAGGCAGCCAGATATCATATCATGCAGGCCCTGTTTCCTGCAGGTGAACCCAATCATAAAGAACCCGATACCCAGGATGAGGAGAGACAGAATTTTTGCGAAATGACGCAGCGTTGCCCTCGCAAAACTGATCCTTTGTCCCTTCATGTCAGTAACCACAAGCCGGAGCGCCATCTTGCCAAGCGTCGCCTGGTTGCGGGTGCCTTCGAGACCCGCATAATAGAGCCAGGGAATGAGAAGAAGAAGTACCGCAGCAGCAGTGAATACCGGAACCAGGGTCTGGGTCAGGCTCCCGGAACCAAAGGCCGTTGCAAACGCGGTTCCCTTCATCACCTGGAACACCTTTCCCAAGGTACCGGAAAACCCGAAGATCCCTATCGCAAATACCTCGATAATCAGGATAAAAATGAGATCGATGATGAAGGCAAGGAGCCTGCGCCAGAATCCCCCGTATCGCCGGTAATATACCCCGCCTTCGGGATCTGTCCCTCTCTGCGATCGCTCACGGAGCCGGAGTTCCGCTCCGCACCACTGGCAGAACTTTCCCGACGCATCCGTATTCTTCCTGCACTTCGGACAGATCATGGTGGGGTTTCCTCACCTGTTATTAATCCGGGGTGAACTTCAATGTAACTGTTTTTCCGGATTGCCGGTTCCGGGGGATTGACAGGCTGTAGTGTCTGTCTGCCTCCCCTGCAAAAACCTGTTATAGGCCAGCGCCAGATTGATGATACATGAACTACCGGATAGCAGCATTCGTCATGTTCTGTTTCGTCGCCCTTGTGTTTACGGCGGGATGCACCCAGACAACGTCCGTTGCAACCCCCACTCCGACCCAGACTCCCACCGCAACTCCTGGTGCGGTAGAGTCAACTGCAGTCCCGACCGTTGCAGCTACTGCTGAGGTCCTGACCGTCATTCCCGCAGACCGGGCGGTCGAATTCACCCTCGAGAAAGACCGGGTATACGGGACAATCACCCTTACCTTCACAGGAGGGCCGGGCCAGATCTACATCAAGAAAGTCTGGATGAACGTGACCCGTTCCGACGGGGAGGTCGTTTCTGACACCATGAAGTTCTCAGGCTCCCAGATAGGAAAGGGAGATTCCCTTGAGATCAAAGGGACACACGGAGCAGATCAGGTGCAGGCCTTTGTCTCCATATCGGGAGTTCCCTACAAAATCAAGGATGAAACCCTTGGCGGCCAGGAATTTTATAAATCCTGATGACCGGGAATTTCATGTCCAGGCCCCCGGTTCTTTTTTCAACCGTTCCATCCGCTTACGATTCGTGAATCCTGTCCCGGATCCGTTCTGCATATTTGTGGGTTGCCATAGCGACGAGGACAAGAAGTGCCCCGACCACAGCAAGGACTGCCCAGTTCTCAGGGACATCCGATCCGGTTGCGAGCCTCGCGATCAGGTTCAGGGGATTCGAAGGTATCGCGAGAATGAAGAGGACGACGACAACGAGGGCTGTCGAGAAGATGAACTGGGCGGCAGTCCGTTCCCGGTAATGGAGGGCCGTGAGAGCTCCAAGCAGCGTCAGGATGCAGGATCCGAGGGTGACGTGCAGGAGGATAAGGGGAACATTGGCTATCGCTATCCGGTTCAGTATCAGGAGGAACAGCCAGATTGCCGCCTGGATCGGGACCAGGATCTCGCAGGCGAGGACCTTTCCCCAGACAATATCCGTAAACGATATCGGGGCTGACAGGAGGGTCTCCAGCGTATCGTGCTGGTACTCTTCGGTGATGAGGTCGATTACGAGTGCAGCAGAAATGAATGCCGGCATAAAGACGAGAAGCGGGATAAGGAGCCCGTACACGAACTCGTAGAAATTCGTTCCTCCGCCGTTCCGGGTTCCGAGATTGAAGAGGGGGAGCGGTTCTTCGGTGAGCCGTTCCGATCGGACCCTCCGGAGATCTTTTTCATACTGGGTAAACGCATCCTTCAACCGGACCTCCACAATCGCACTCTGGAGATCGTTCTGAAGGGTGTAGAGCGTGACGACAACCGGTTCCCGGGCATCCGGGGGAGTATCCGGCACATAAACGACCGCTGAAAGTTTCCGCTCTTTAAGGGCCTGGACCGCAGTCGAGAGGTCCATATCATACACGGTAAAATCCCTGCTGTTCTCAAGGTACGACCGGAGACCGGAGTCATTCCCGGAATACCCGATTCCATACCGGTAACCGGAGTACTGGCTCATTGCTCCGGGATCGTACATCGAGGTGAGCCCGACCATCAGGAACGACGAGAACATCGCTACAAAGAGCTGGAGCAGGATGGCAAAGAGAATGGTTTTCTCGTGCCCGAGCCCGCGAAGCTCTTTTTTCATGATCAGCCCGACATGCCGTGGTTTCATTGCAGCCACCCCAGGATGAGGATCAGGTTATAGATACAGTGGACTATCGTTGCAAGGATGAGTCCAGGAATAAAACCGCGTTTTCCCCAGATTTTCAGGCAGGCTCCCACGATAAGAATTCCGGCAAAGTGGAGCAGAAACGGCATCCAGAGTACCTGGAGGCTCGTAAAGAGGATGCTCCCGAAGACCGATTCCGTGATCTGGGCCAGGGTCACGAGGAGGAGGAGTTTCTCTCCTATCAGGAACCCCAGGGCCACGACGCCCGAGGCAAGAACAAGATTTTTCCAGGTCAGCCACCCGGGACTGCGCAGGACGAGAGCATAGATCCCGAGCGACTTTGCAAGCTCCTCCGCAAACGCTGCCGCAATAATGAGCAGGATGAGCGAGTATGGCATGGGCAGGTTGAAGAGGAGGACGAGGAGCATCATCTGGACCATGAAGACGAAGGGTATCGTGAGCGCCGCAAGGAGAAAGAGGGCGAGCCAGGGATTCTTCTCCGGGAGGCTGGATGCAATAAATTCCCGTATTCTCGTAAGGAATCCGTGCTCCGAGAAGAGGCGTTCCTCGGTAAAGTTCCGGATGCAGACCCAGAAGATGACGGCGCTCGTGAGCCAGAAGAGAGAGGTCGAGTACACGTAATCCATTGCCGTAAAGCCCGTTCCCTGGAGCGTGAGAACTATCAGGGTCAGGGGAGATATCAGGGAAATCACGTGAACGTTTGCAAAGATGCTCGGGAAGAAGAGGTACGACGTCGCGACCGTGGAGAAGAAGATGGAGACAAAGGAAAGTTCCTTGAAACTCCTGGCGATCATCCCGATGAAGAGGGCGCTCGCTATAAAGAAGAGGATGACCGGGATGAGCGGAAGGATAATAACCGGGTCTGCCTGCATCCAGAGCGTGAGCGCCCCGGCAATTGCGAGCATTCCCAGGAAATAAGGGAGAATTTTCCCGAGAACGATTGCGATCCTCGGAACCGGCATACTGAGAAGGACTTCTCCCCTCCGTTCGATCCGCTCGTTCATGACGCTCATCATGCAGAACTGGGAGGTGAAGTACATCGGGAAGATGAAGACGAAGATCAGGATAATGGTGTCAAAGGGCAGGGGCGGCGAGAGCTGGGATGGCGTCCTGATCGTCGTCGTGGTGCTGCTGCTCTTCTGGCCGAGGATACTCGTATAGCGTGAGACCTGGGTGTTCTCGCTTGTCGATTGCTGGAGGCTGGCCCGGAGTTCTTCCTGACTTACGGCAGAAGTAGGTTCCGGTAGCGCAATCTCGGCGATAGTTCCCTCGGGAACCGGGGCGCTCTCCACAGGTTTTGCAGAGATATACTGCCCGCTCTGGGTAGCGGAAAAACTGAGCTCGCTTTTTACTTCCTGGACATCAATCCAGAGCGGGTAGGCAGCATAGAGGTCTTCCTGTTCCGTATAGACGATGGTTACATATTTTGAGTAGTCCTGCCGGAGGGTGGTCATCGCAGCCCGGCTCCGCTCATTCGGGAGATTGTATACCCGGCCGTTAATGATGATAAGATCGAAGGAGTTCCGGTACGTGGAGAGTGTCTGGTAATCAGTTACAACGATATCGAACCGGGGGTCCCCGGCAAAAATGGCAGCAGTGGCAGTCCGGTCGACCCCGATACGGTACATCCCGTCCTGCAGATGCATCCCGCTCTGGGCCGCAAATCCCGTTACGATCACGAGCAGGATGAAAAGGACAGCGGCAAGAGGAAAGACGCTCCTCGTCATTGCCCCAAACGATCGCCGGACCTCCCATACGGCAATCGTGAAAATACTCCTGAAGGGGTTCATGGGAACGTCCACCTGCCTTTCGGTCTTTCTGTCCCGATCAATCGATTGATATCTCATCATAGCGGTTAGTATAATTTATACCTGTAGATCGGGAAACGGGAGACAATCATGATAGAGGCCCGGGATATTGTCAAGCGTTATAATGGTTTTACCGCACTCGACGGGGTCAGCTTCGAATTCGGGGATGCGGGAATATTCGGTATCATCGGGCATAACGGTGCAGGGAAGACAACCCTCCTCAAGATTATTTCCGGCTTGATCTCCCCCTCATCAGGTTCGCTTTCCGTGAACGGGATAGATGTTGTCAGGGATCCGATCTCCCTCAAACAGATGCTGGGCTATCTCCCGGAAGAGTCCCGGCTCTATGACACGATGACGGTCGACGGATACCTCACCTTTTTTGGGGAATTGTACGGCCTTTCCCGGGCAGATATCCAGACCCGGTCCCGCGAGCTCCTGGGAGCCCTCTCCCTTGATGCTCCCGGAAAGAAACTGGGAGAACTCTCGAAAGGAATGCGCAGGAAAGTTGCAATAGCCCGGTCCCTGATCCACAACCCATCCCTCCTTGTGTATGACGAGGCAACGTCCGGTCTTGATCCCATGACCTCCCGCTTCATCACGGACTATCTCCGGACCCTCCGGGACGAGCAGAAAACGATCGTCATCTCGGCCCACAACCTGTACCAGGTCGAGGCCATCTGCGATCAGGTAATGATCCTGCGGCGGGGAAAAGTCGTAGCCCTCGGGAATATGCACGAGTTACGGGAGATGTTCGGCTCGATCTCGTACTCGATTTTCTTTACGATAGCCGATCCGAACCGGACAGATATCCCGGTTCCGTATACCCTCGCAGACGGGATCTGCAGGGCAGATGCCCGGAACATTGACGAGTTGAATGCATACACGCGCTCCATCACGAGTGCCGGCGGGGCGGTGGAGCGGATAGAGTCCCATTATCCTTCCCTGGAAGAAATGCTGGTTAAGATTGGGCAATAACGTATCCTCCCGGTACCGGGGATTCCGGCCGGCGAGACTCTTTTCCTGAAAAGGATATGCATGGCCCGGGTCAGGTTTTCTATATATTTTGTTTATTTAAACGGTTATTTGGTAATGATTAAATAACTAAATGTCTAACATACTTTACATAAATTGATGGGAGCCCCTTCCGGGACGGTTCCCGCCGGTGATAAAGGCATGAAACAAATTTTCCTGTATACGGCTGTGTTCCTTATCGCAGCACTGGTTATCCTTCCCGCAGTTGCAGATGACACGAATACGACCATTACTGCAACAACGGAGGCGACGGCAGTAGCGACAACAGACGCAACTACAGTTGTGACGACAGCAACCGCAACGGCTACTGCGACTGCGGTCAGTGCACCCGTTGCGGCATTCATAATGGATACAACTTCGGGAACGGCTCCGCTTACCGTCCAGTTCACGGATTACTCCACGAATTCCCCAACTGCATGGAGCTGGGATTTCGGTGACGGGAATACCAGCACGAGCCAGAGTCCCTCGCATACCTACGAATTCAATGGTACGTTCACCGTATCGCTCACCGCAACAAACAGCGGGGGAAGCAATACACTGACCTATACCGGCATGATCTCTGTGGCAGCCAATGAAACAACTACAACCACAACAACCGATCTGGAGCCGGTTGCGGCATTTTCCACAGATGTGACTTCAGGGGCGGTCCCGTTAACGGTCCAGTTTACCGACGCATCGACGAATGTGACTTCCTGGTACTGGCTCTTTGGGGATGGGGAATACGATGCGGTAAACCAGTCTCCCTCGCATACTTATGCATCTGCCGGTACGTACACCGTGACATTCACTGCCACAAACTCCGTGGGAAGCAACACAACAACCGGGACCATCACCGTTACAGAAGCAACGGCTACTGCCACAACAACGGCTACTACCGTTGCAACAACCGTAGCGACAACCGCCCCGGTAAAGCAGGTAACTGCTGCCTCAACCATTGCCTCCGTGGATAAATCGTCTACCCAGTCGGCTTCGGATTTCCTTGCCCAGCAAAAAGCTGCCCGGGAAGCTGCAGATGCCCAGGCCGCTGCTACGCAGTCTCCGGTTCCCCTGACCGTAGTACTGAGTGCCCTCGTTATCGGATCGCTCATTGGAACGATGCGAAGAAGATAACGGTCATCGTCAGATCTCCCTTTTCTGGACTCCGGCCCTCCAGTATCTATTAACGTTCCCTGCACCAACCACATGGATAACAAGCCGGCTCGCAGCAACAGCCGGAACGAGGGCGAAAGCCATGGATATGAAAAATCCCACTACTCCGGAGACGAATCCTGTCGTACCCGGCCCGGTAAATTTCTGTATCCTCCTCCGGAAAGACGGGCAGATAGAGCGGCTCACAGACCGGACCCTGGAGGAGTATGTGCTCACGGTTGCAGGTGCAGACATCGCATGGATCAACTGGGTGGTGGATGAGAGCGAGCAGGGATTCGAGAAATTGTCCTCTGCCGGGGGTTTTTCCAAGATTCCGATACCAAAACTGATCGGCGGGTTCTATTCGGCATACGAAGATATGGACACCGAACTGGGGATAATGCTTCCCGCAGTCACGATGAAAAACGAAGTGATGTCCGTTCACCCCCTGGTAATCCTGATGCGGGACAACCTGATCCTGACGAGCCACGGCCAGGAAGTCACCCGGCTCCAGCGGTTCGCCCGGTACGCCCCCCAGTTCCTGAAGCGAATCGCACCCGAATGCTGCGTGGACAAACTCACCCTTTTCCTGGAACGGATTATTGACGAGAGCAACGAGCGGAACTTTGAGTACCTGCGGGAGATTGAGCTGCACGGGGACGCCATCAGCAAGTCACTCATCGAAGAAAAGGTGAGCAGGAAACGGATCGCTCACAACATTTACAGGATGAAACATGTCCTGATCAATTACTTAAACGTCCTGTGGGCAACAAAAGATGTCGTGGATTCCCTGCGGTATGGGGATTCGGACCTGATCACGAACGATGAACGCCTGCTGGGAAGGATCGGGATGCTGTCGGACGATATCGACCGGCACATCGAACTTTCGGAGCAGATGTCGAACGTCCTTGCATCCGGCCTTGAGGTCATGCAGAGCATCTACAATAACCAGCTCCAGAGCCTGAACAACCGGTTTGCCCTCGTAACCGCTTACCTCACCGTGCTGGGTACGGCGTTCCTGGTCCCGAATACGATTGCGACCATCGCGGGGAGCGGGGTCCTGGAAGGGAAGATGGCTGCCCAGTGGTGGTACGTGCCGCTCCTGATCTTTTCAACAGTCATTGCCACCCTGGGTTCGTTCTTCTGGGTGCTGCACGTCTGGAAGAAAAAAGAGGAGGACTGACAGGGTCTCGGTTGCCCTGCAGGGAAGGGTGCCGTCATCCACCGAACCACAAACACGATAACCCTCCGGCCGAAACAATTTCGTAATGAACCCTAGTACGAGGACATTCTCCCCCCACGGAACGGCCGGATACCAGGATGCACTTCCCGGAATACAGAAAAAAACCCTGGTTTGGGGAAAAACCACCCTTATGACGGAATTCCTGCTCGCAGCGGGATCCGTCCTTCCTGCCCACAGCCATCCCCACGAGCAGACCGGCTACCTGGTCCGGGGCCATATGACCCTCACTATCGGGGAGGACAGTTTCGATGTGGTCCCGGGCGACAGCTGGAGTATTCCCTCTTCCATTGACCACAGGGCCGAGATCCATGAGGACTCGGTTGCAATCGAAGTGTTCAGCCCGGTACGGGAAGATTATCTTCCCTTATAAGCTCAGTTTTCCCGATCTGCCGGACAGGGCCGGCGACGCCTCCCACTATGCCGGATAGTCCGGAACTCCACAAAATCCGACTCAACTATCATTTTATAAAGCAATAAAAATAAGTTGACGATGATATGCGGGATCCGGATCAAGCGCTGAGCGACCTCGTTGATGAGAGCCTGATGATAGGGTTCCTCGTAGTAATGGCAGCGATCCTCGCGTTCCTTGTTTTCGGGCTGGTTGTCCCGCTTCATAAGACCGCATATGTTATCCCGGAATTCCGTGTGGAAGGTTCTTCCGGGAACCTCTCGATAGCGGTGATGCATGGAGCGGGAGACGATGTGTACCTGGGCAATACCACCCCGGTCACTCATAGCGTATCGTTGTTTATTGATACTCCTTCAGGATCCTATCCTGCAATCCCGGATTCGTCTCAGATGGCATTCCGGCCCGGGGATACTTTGTATCTCTATTTTACGGGAACCGGTTTCATTGCGACCAAAAATCCGGCAGCCGCCGCAGGTCACACGATCCCATTCCCGTCAGTCACCCTGCGGCTTGTAGATCCCGTCGCGAATATATTGATTTTTAAAACGGTTCTGTCTCTCCCGTCAGGTACTACAGTACCAACAGCCACACCTACTCCGATAATCACACCCCCGTCGGCAACAGCGACCCCCACACCGGCTCTTCCCGCGGTCACCGTAAGCTGGTCCCCGGCCGGACTCGGTTCAGCCTCCGTCTCCCCGGGGGGGACACTCACAAACCCCGCGACGGTCGGCGTTGCCAGCGGATCGACGAGGATATTCTCCTTCACACCCCGTTCCAATAAAGCGGTCCTGTCAATAACGCTGGATGGCGTGACCGTTTATAGCGGGACGCAGATCAACACAACTGTTTCCTATACCGTCTCCAATATCACCGCGAGCCGCACCCTGACGGCAAGGTTCGGCTGAGGGTATCTGGTATTATCTTCTGCGAAGGAAGGATCACTCCGGCAGGCCGGTTCAACAAAAGACAGCAATAAGAGAATTCCGGACAATCACTAGAGATACAATACCGGGAGGTACTCTTATGACGCGGTTCGATCCATACCTGGTGTCGTCTGACATCATCGATCACGATACCCCGGAAGTCCGGGCAATTGCCTCTTCCCTTGCGGAAGGCTGTACTTCCGACACAGCGATTGCATAGAACTGTTTCCTTTTCGTGCGAGACAAGATCCGTCACAGCGGGGATCACCAGCTCAACCCGGTGACCCTCCGGGCATCCGGCGTCCTGAAATACCGGACCGGGTATTGCTATGCAAAAAGCCATCTCCTTGCAGCCCTCCTGCGGGCGAACGGCATTCCCACCGGGCTCTGTTACCAGCGTCTTGCGAAAGCGGGAGAACCCGGTGTCTTCTTCCTGCACGGGCTGAACGCGGTGTACCTGAAAGAATATGGGTGGTACCGGATAGACGCCCGGGGAAACCGCCCGGATCTTTCTGCCGATTGTTCCCCTCCCCTTGAGGCACTGCCATACAGCCCTTCGGTCCCTGGCGAGGCGGATCTTTCGGAGATCTGGGCGGAGCCCCTTCCCTGCATTGTTGGTGTCCTGACCCGGTATTCCGATTATGCAAGGGTAAACGCGAATCTGCCGGATGTAGAACTGATCAGGTAAACCCCGAAAACAGAGCGAATGCAAAAAGGGCCGACTTCTGGTGCCATCACGGTTTTCCTGCCACCGGCCCGGTGTTCCGGAGCATATCGGCCTGGCAGAACCTGGCAAAATCCTCTACGAGAAGCAACCGGGCCCGGGGGGTCTGCAGGAATTCCACGTACCTCCGGATCTGCTCGACGGTCTCCTTACTGAGCTCGTGTTCGATGATGCAGGCATCCCGGTCCGCGATATCGTCCCGTATCCCGATCAGGGTCAGGAATGCCGTAAGGGTATCGTGCCGGTACTTGATGACCTCTGCAACCGCTTTTCCTTCCGGTGTCAGGGTGACTCCTTCGTATTTCCGGTACATGATCAGCTTCAGGCGGTGAAGTTTCTGGACCATCTCAACGACACTGGGGGGCCGGACGCCCAGCTGGACGGCAATATCTTTGGTTTTTGCATACCCTTTTTCGAGGGTCACGTTGAGAATCGCCTCAAGGTAATCTTCGGTTTTCCTGCTCAGCATCGTTCTCCCAGTAGTAATCATTGTGCCGGAATAAAAATATTTAGGATATCCTAAATCATCGCGTTCCAGTGAAATAAAAAAAGATGCGGCGGCCGATTGACCGTCCAGATCCTCATCTCCAAAATTTTTTCCGGAAACGGAGGCGTTCAGACCCTTCCCGTCTGCGGCTGGTCTTCAGGACACTCCTTTGGTCGGGACGCAAAAATTCGGGCATCTTCCAGTTTTCCTAAGAAATAACAGGATTTCATCATGGTTCCGAAACAGATTCGGGACGCCCTTATGCGAACCAAATTCCGCAAGTAATTATCATGTACTCACCAGAGAAAATTGCCGGGGAGAAGCCGCCCCTCGCGGGGGCGGTAACCCTGGACTGCATGCCCCTTGCGGGAATGTGCCGGGTCGGGTCGGTAACGGCACAGGGAACCCTTCGGAAACGCCTGATGGAGATGGGGTTCGTTCCCGGAGCCCTCGTGGAAATCGTCAGGATAGCTCCCCTGGGCGATCCCGTCGATTACCGGATCAAAGGGTATCACATCTCCCTCCGTGCTACGGAAGCAAAACTGATATCGGTCGTTCCGGAGGGTGCATAACCGTGGCAGCGCTTCCCCTCGCCCAGGTCCCGGCCGGGACCCTCGCAACCGTAACAAAGCTCAGGGCCAACGGAGGTATGCTCCGGCGGCTTCTCGCTCTCGGCCTGCATCCGGATTCCCTGGTGACCGTCGTCTGCACAGACCGGGGACACCTTATTGTATCGACTGCCGGGGCACGGTACGCCATCTCCCGGGGAATGGCCATGAAGATCCTTGTTACACCGGCGGGGGAACCCGCTGGAGCTGGTGCCTGAATGCGGAAGTGTATCCGGGTAGCTCTTGCCGGGAACCCGAATGTCGGAAAGAGTACGCTCTTCAACGCAATCACCGGGTCCCACCAGCACGTCGGGAACTGGCCCGGGGTCACGGTCGAGAAGAAGAGCGGTTTTGTGAAGCAGGGAGCGTACGATATTGAGATCGTCGACCTGCCGGGAACCTACAGCCTGACCGCATATTCCATCGATGAAGAAGTGGCCCGGAACTATATCGCCGATGAAAAACCGGATGTCGTTGTCCAGGTCATCGACGCGACGAACCTTGAGCGGAACCTGTATCTTACCACACAGCTCGCCGAGATCGGGGTTCCTCTCGTCATCGCCCTCAACCTTTCCGATGTCGCGGAAAAACGGGGCGACGCCGTCAGAAGGCAGAAGATGGAGGAGTACCTGGAGATCCCGGTCGTCCGGACGGTCGGCAGCACGGGAGCCGGGGTGAAAGATCTCCTGAATGCCGTCATCAAAGAGGCAGAGACCTCCCCCCACCATGAGCACACTATCGGGTACGGGGACACCATTGAAGGGATCATCGTTACGATTGTCTCTGCCCTCGGACAGGATGCCACCCTTGCCTCCCGGTATCCTCCCCGCTGGCTTGCCGTGCGGCTTATCGAAGGCGACCGGGCCGTCCTCGATAAAGTGACCGCAGGTCCCGCCGGGGAGGCAATCCGGGCCATTCTTGCAACAACCGATTCCGATGAGCTCGAAGCAGAGATGGCAGATAAACGGTACAGCCTCATCTCTGCGATCCTCCCGCAGATCTGCACGCTCTGCGTGAAGAATATGAATCCTTCCGATCTCATTGACCGGGTCGTTACGGACCGGTATCTCGGGATACCGATTTTCCTTGCGCTTATGTGGGGTGCGTTCCAGCTTACCTTTGCCGTTGCATCCCCGTTCACCGCCGCAATCGAAGCCCTGATGGGATATTTCTCATCGGTCGTGACCGCGAGCGGCTGGCCCGCGTGGCTGGTCTCTTTCCTTGACGGCGGGCTGATAGGTGGCGTCGGGACCGTGCTCGGGTTTGTCCCGAACATCTTCATCCTGATGCTGATCCTCGCAGTGCTCGAAGATACCGGTTATCTTGCCCGGGCAGCGTTCGTGATGGACCGGCTGATGTACGCAATCGGCCTTCCGGGGAAGTCGTTCATCCCGATGCTGATAGGGTTCGGGTGCAACGTTCCTGCCATCATGGCAACCCGCACCATTGAAGACCGGAAGGACCGGCTCATCACGATCCTCGTCAATCCCTTCATTTCCTGCGGGGCACGCCTGCCGGTGTATGTCCTCTTTGCCGGGATCTTCTTCCCGGAGAACGCCGGGACCGTGATCTTCGGGCTCTACGTTCTCGGCATCGCGGTCGCTATCGGATCGGCGAAACTCTTCCGGAGCACCATCCTGCCCGGGAACCCGGCGCCGTTCCTCATGGAGATGCCGCCCTACCGGTTCCCGACCGTCCCGACCGCGCTCCTGCACATGTGGGACCGGGGATCGATGTACCTCCGGAAAGCAGGAGGAGTCATCTTCGGGATTGCAATTGTCGTCTGGGCGCTCGCATCCCTGCCGCTCGGCGCGGAATACGGGGGTGCGGAGAGCTATGCGGGAATGATCGGCCATGCCATCCAGCCGCTTGTTGCCCCCCTGGGCTTTGACTGGAAGATAGCGGTCGCCCTCCTCTTCGGGTTCCTCGCAAAGGAAGTCGTCGTTGGCTCTCTCGGTGTCCTGTACGGTGCCGGGGATGATGGAGGAGCACTCCAGAGTGCCATTCTCGCAGACCCGGCATTCGGCCCGGTGACGGCACTCACCCTGATGGTCTTCGTTCTCCTGTACCTGCCCTGCATGGCCACGATGGCCATCATCAGAAAGGAGACTGGTTCCTGGAAATGGACCGTATTCTCCGTTCTGTACGGCCTTGGGATCGCGTATATGATAGCATTCGTCGTGGCCCAGGGCGGCAGGCTCCTTACCGGAGGTATCTGAAATGGCAATCTCAGGAAAAATTGCATTCTGCCGGATATTCGGTATCCTCTACCTTGCCTTCGGGCTCATCCAGATCGTATCATCCGTGCTGCCCGTGGCAGCGGAACTTACCGGGCAGCTTCTGATCCCCGCCGATCCGGCCGGTGGATTTGCCCTCTGCGTTACCGGTGCCGTGTTCCTGAGCGGAGCCCGGAAGATGCTGCAGGGGGCCACGGAGGGCCCGGCATTTCTCTATGTCGGGATCCTCCTCAGTCTCGCGTTCGGCCTGATTGCTTTCCTGTCATCGGGGGCACAAGCAGTCGAGTTGGGACTTTTCGGTGACCCGGAGGAGCCCTGGCAGGCACTCACGATGCTGGTGCCGATGTTCTACCTCGCATTCGGAGCGATTGCCGGGTTCCTTGTCTGGGGCCGGGAATTTAACCGGGGCCTCACGAACGTATCGTAAGGTGGGATGACCCGTGATACTCCGCGATATCGCACAGATGATAGCGCAGTGCGGAACGACCCCCGCAGAGATAGCCGCCCGGCTCCGGATCACCCCGGAACAGCTTGCGGGCCGGCTTTCCCTGATGGAGCGGCAGGGATACCTTGAGCGGGAACAGGAATGTTCTTCCCGGGTGGGAACCTCATGCGGATGCTGCCACTGTTCCTCCCGGTGCCGGGAGACTGCAGGCACTTCCTCACCCCAACCCATCCGGTACGTGCTGACCGGGAAGGGCCGGAAACTTGCCTCCGGAACTGTGGGAATCTCCTGATACAGGGATCCCTCCCCTCAGGCCGGTGCGGTACGTCACCCCATTTTTCCCGGAATCTCCCGTTTTCGTTTCTCCGGGTAATCTCGGTTTCTCATCGCCCGGGATCCTGCGGAATGCAATTCCATTACTTCCGGGGAAGGATATGCAAAGAGAGCGAGAGCTGCTTGGACACCTGCCTTGCAGACCACGGCTCTGCAGAATACAAACCACCGGATAATCCTGATACCAGAACGACGTAAAAGAGTGCCGGATGATCCTGGTAACGGTCCCGGTATGGCACGGGTGACGTTATAGCGATCACCTGAGGCGAGGGAGACTTATCGGTTGTACGGGATCAGGTGCCAGGGCGGTACCGATGCCCGTACTTTTCCGGAATGACAGGTGTCCGCCCGTTCCCCAACAAACGGAACGCCCTCATCCGGTATTGTTTGGCAACTGCAGTTCCGGCAGGAACATGTTCCCCTGGAACAGGTGCATGGGTGTGAGGTCTTCATGGATTATGCTTCTGTGCAGGATGCTGCCCGGTTCCCGGACATTCCCTGGCACATATACTCCTCTCACATTAGGTCGGCGTGAAAGAGGTACGAAAATGATGCGGATTTCTTCATGTTCCCGAAACCCCCGGCAGCCTCTGGTATCGGAGGAACCGGGAGGAAATGGGCAGGTTTGCGGAGGGCCCCGTCTACTCCCGAAGAACAGCATATCCGGATAGTTTCCGGACCGTCCCGGGTCCTTCTATCCCGGACGCTGGAAAAAAAACCAGAAGAATTTTCCAATTTCCTGCGATTTATCTAGCATTCCCGGAGATTACTCAAGCAAAGAGGTACTGGTGAATTATGAATGCAGTTTCCGAACCTGAAACCCATGCCGCCCCGGTGATCCTTCCGGAACAGGGAGAGGGAAACCCCACCCGCCCGGACGCACCCGGGCCACGGCCGCTTTCCGTTCTCTATATAGACGACAACCCTAACCTGCTTGATGTCATCCGGATCATTCTGGAACAGGTCGGGAATATGGTTGTTGCGACCTGCGATTCAGGAGCGTGCGCCCTCGCCCTTCTCAAAAAGCAGGAATTCGATGTGGTGATCTCCGATTACGATATGCCGGAAATGAACGGGATGTCGGTCCTGAAACGGGTCAGGGCCTCCGGAAACCAGGTCCCGTTCATTCTCTTTACCGGGTATGCACGCGATGAGATCGCTGCCAATTGTCTCGAAGATATGGGTGGGGCCTATCTCAAAAAATGCGTCAGCCCGCCGCAACTGATTCCGGAGGTGGAGAAACGGTTCTTCCAGCTCACCACGGGAAGGAGTTCCCCCGGCGGGGCCTTCTGAGTTCGCGGTCCACTGCAGGAAACCGGTTCCCGGGTACGTGTCTTTCCGGTTCGCGATACCATCCCGGATCGGGCACGTTTCCCTTCAATCGTCGGTCGGGTTCGGCGACCGTATTCTTTTTTCCGGAAATCGCCGGTTTCCAGCTTCGTTCTCCGGTGTGTGATCCGGACCGGCACCCCCCCCACCCCGGTACGAGAGTGGGGGGTGCCCCTTGCAACTGGGAGAGGGGGGAGCTGGTCCGGGACGAAGGAGGGGGGTCCCAGGTACATTTTGATCAGGGGGTACCCCCTCCGGACCTGATGAGGGGGGTGCCACTCAAAAATCGCAGACCCTCCGGCCCCGTACGCGAAGGGGTCAGAAAATCCGGGAGGGGGCCCCCTGTCCCGGCAAAAAGAGGGGGTACCCCCACCATTTTTTTCAGGGTGAACAATCAGTACCGTCGGAGTTCCAAAGGAGATGCCAGCTCTTCATCTAAGTTTTTCCGGGCGGGTGCAGGGGGCAGGGAGGGGTCGTACGAAATCCGGTGCGACTCCCTAGGGGTCCGGAGGGTCGCGGACTTTTTGGAGAGGGGGGTGCCTGCCTGCGCTGGGACAGGGGGGTCCCCCTCCCTTGATCGGTTACCCCCCTGACCCCTCCGACGGAAGAGCGGAAAAATGGTGGTATCCAAAGGGGGGTAAATGGGTACCAGACAGGGACCCCCCACCCAAAAGTCCGTGGGGTAGGGGGGGTACCCCCTGTCCGGAACTGAAGGGGTGGGGGTACCCTTTGAATACGGCATGCGGGATCTCAGTGGATCATTGGCGGATGAAAAGTGACAATATTTGTTACTCTGCCAAGACACCAGATTTTCTTCGTTAACAAATAATTAATTCATCTTTCTATTGAACAGCCCAACCACGATGAAGAAAATTGCTGCCAGCCAGCCTGTATAAAACCACCATTGAATAAATCCTGAACATCCAGAAAAAGGAGTGGAACAGAGATTAAAAGAATTAGCTAAAGTATAGGATTTTCCCCCAACTGGGATAAACGGCATACAATACATAGTCGCAATTACCACAAGACCTAGTCCGATGCTGAAGGGATCTGGGGAATAATGAGATGATGGAGCTGAAATTTTTTTATTTCCGAGAAGAGATGCACCACACTCTTTACAGAATTTACTGTCATCAGCATTTTCTTTGCCACATTTTTGGCAATACATACTTCATTGCTCCATGCAAAATTCAAAGTAATACATGGACGAGGTATATCATAAAAATGTATATTTAATTCATCGGATTATTTCACATTCAACTGATTTAAGAAAATTATATCTCTGAAATCCCACAAAACAGTCTCAGAAACGGGCCTGAAGGGATTTGAACCCTTGACCTGCGGATTAAGAGTCCGCCGCTATGCCGAACTAAGCTACAGACCCGCGATGTGCTCTACTATGTGGAAGTCTGACGGCAATAAACATTTCGGATTTCTTTAATAATGAACAGGACAGAACTCACTGTACATGCCGGAAGCCACGCAGCCCGAACCGAAGGAACGGGTCAAATACATTGTATTCGGTTGTGGCAGCATCGGATACAAAATAGTCGAGGAACTGACAAAAGAAGGCGACCGGATCTTTATCGTTGACGGCGACGAGAAACGTGTCGCCCACCTCCGGGACCAGAAATATGAAGCCGTTGTCAGGACCATCAGCGACCCTGCAATGGTCGACGGACTGCCCATCGCAGAGATAGCATTCGTCCTCACGAGCGACCGGGACGCAAACCTTGTCGCAGTCAAAACCATCCGTCGCCAGTTCCCGGCAATCCAGATCATGGCCCGGGCCGTGGACCCGGTCAGCGGGGGACTCCTCCAGGCCGCTGGTGCGGATTTCATCCTCAACCCCCAGGAAGTCGTCGCAAAAGCTGCCGTCCAGCACATCAAGAAGCTGCACGCCACCCGGCTCTCCAAGAAGCTCTTCACCCTTCTCTCCGGCTGGGAGGGAACGCTGGGGATTATCACCCATAAGAACCCGGACCCGGACGCAATCTCCAGCGCCATCGCCCTTGCATCCATCGCACGGCACGCGAACCCGAAAAAGCTCGCAACCCGGATCTTCTACGAAGGAAACATCGGCCACCAGGAAAACCGGACTTTCGTCAACCTGCTCGACATCCGGATGGAGCACGCGACCCCTGCATTGCTCGCTGAATGCCGTTACCTCGCGATGGTGGACTGTGCGGGCCCCGGCATCAACAACGACATCCGGCCCGAGACCCGGATCAATATCATCCTCGACCACCACAAGATCCCTCCCGTGGGCACGGGAGGTCCTGCCGTCGAATTCCAGGATATCCGGCCCGGGATGGGCGCAACCGCAAGCATCCTCACCCAGTACCTCGAAGAGCTCGATATCCCGGTCGACAGGAAAGTCGCAACCGCCCTCCTGTACGGGATCCGGTCCGACACAAAGGATTTCCGGAGGAACACGACCCCGCAGGACATGAACTACGCAGCGTACCTCCTCCCGCTGACCGATAACGACCTCCTCGACAAGATCATGTCCCCCTCGATATCGCAGGAAACCCTCGATATCCTGGGAAGCGCCATCCAGAACCGGAAGATCCGGAGCGGGTACCTCTTCGCGAACGTCGGCTACATCCGGAACCGGGATGCCCTCCCGCAGGCAGCCGATCTCCTCATCAACCTCGAAGGCGTGAACACGGCAATCGTCTACGGGATCACCGACACCGCAATCGTTCTCTCGGCCCGGAACCGGGACGTCCGGCTCCATCTCGGGAACGTCCTCTCAGAAGCCTTCGGCGATATGGGAACCGCAGGCGGCCATCCCAACATGGCGGCAGCAACGCTCCCCCTCACCTTCTTCTCCAAGGTAAAGGACAAGGATGAACTCCTGAAGCTTGTTATCGACCCTATCCTCGAATCCTTTGCAAACATTGTCGGGCTGGACAACGAGAACCAGGGTGAGAACTGAGGCAATGTCCCGGCCCGTACCCGACAGCCGGACCATACCCGGGGGAGGCTGACATGGATTTCAGCGAATGGGAACCGTACTATGAAGAGATCCTCGCGTACTTTGGCTTCGACCGGAAGCTGGACGAGGAAGCAGGCAGGCTCCTTGCATCGCTCCTGACCCGTGACGACCTCCCCCTCCTTGACGCCGCCATCAGGGGAAAGACGGTTACGGTCTGCGGGAACGCCCCCTGCCTGAAAGATGAACTCGGGAAGATCGAAGGAACCGTTCTCGCGGCCGATGCAGCAGTCGAAGTCCTTGTCGCCCGGGGCATCCGGGCGGACGCTGTTTTCACGGACCTCGATGGTGCGACCGATACCCTCCTTGCAGCAAACCGGGACGGGACGATTGCAGTCGTCCACGCCCACGGTGACAATATGCCGCTCCTCCGGGCCTGGATCCCCCGGCTCACGGGGCCCGTTGTTGCAACCACCCAGGCGGCTCCCCTTCCCCGTGTTCACAATTTCGGCGGTTTCACGGACGGGGACCGGGCAGTCTTTGCAGCAGTCGGCCTCGGTGCCGCACAGGTACGGATCACCGGGTTCGACTTGGACGACAACAACGTCGAACCCTTCAAGCGGGGCAAGCTTGCCTGGGCCCGGAAGCTCCTGGGGCTGATCGGCTATGAGTGCTGAAGCGGTCATCCTCGACGGGTACGTGGACGAACCTGCATGCCTCGGCGTCCCGCCCTATATCTCCCCGTACATCCGGGCCATCGCAGGGCTTCTCAGGGAACAGAACCTTGAGCCCCGGTACCTTACCATCGACCAGCTCCGGCAGGATCCTGGCCGTTTCGCGGAGCTCCGGGCTGCGGAGCTCGTTGTCATGATCGCTGGTGTCACAGTCCCCGGCAAGTACCTGGGCGGGACCCCTGCAACCCTCACCGAGATCCAGCAGATCGGGAACCTTGTCAGGAACACGAAAGCGGTGATCGGGGGTCCCATCGGGTTCGGATACGCCTCCGGTGGCGGCACGAAAGCGGTCCGGCAGGCTATCGGCGGATTCGGGTCGCTCCTCCGGGGATCTCCCGCAGAAGCCCTCTCATCATTTCTTAACGGAGGGGAGCCGGAAGGAAAACTCGACTATGCCAGAAACGACGTCTGGTGTCGCGAGGGGGCCGGGATCATCCGGGAGCACCCGTCGTTCCCTTATGTCATGTGCGAGATCGAGACGGCCCGGGGATGCTCCCGGCAGCTCTCGGGCGGCTGCTCGTTCTGCACCGAATCTTTCTACGGCCCCCCGGTCTACCGGCCGCTCACCGGGATAACGGAGGAAGTCGCAGCCTTATACAGCAGCGGGGCACGCCATTTCCGGCTCGGGAGGCAGCCGGATATCCTTACGTACGGGGCCGGGGGCGGGGAGTACCCGGTCCCTGACCCGGAACGGGTCGATACCCTCTTCACCGGGGTCAGGAATGCGGCTCCGGATCTCCGGACCCTTCATATCGACAACGTAAACCCGGGCACCATCGCACGCCACGAAGAGGCGGCGCGGGAAACCCTCGCAGCCATCGTCAGGAACCACACGAGCGGCGACGTTGCCGCGTTCGGAATGGAGACCGCCGATCCTGCGGTGGTTGCGGCAAACAACCTCAAGGCAGGGCCGGAAGAGGTTTTCCGGGCAATTGAGATCGTGAATGAAGTCGGAGGGGACCGTCGGGACGGCGTTCCCGAACTCCTGCCCGGCCTCAACTTCGTCTGCGGGCTTGCGGGAGAGACAGCAGGGACCTACGATAAGAACGAACAGTTCCTGACCCGGGTGCTTGCGGAAGGTCTTGCGGTCCGGCGGGTCAACATCCGGCAGCTGATGCCCTTTGAGGGGACCCGGGCATATACAGAGAACACACTCGGAAAATATGACCAGCGGTTCCGGAAATTCAAGGAGTCGGTCAGGACAGGGTTCGATCTCCCGATGCTCCGGCGGGTCTTCCCCATCGGGACCGTGCTCCGGGAGGTCATCATCGAGACCTCGGGGGATACTTCGTTCGGACGGCAGATGGGATCGTACCCGATCCTGGTCGGGTTTCCGCTTCCCCTCCCCGTAAAAACGGTTACGGACGCGGTTGTCGTTGACTGGGGGATGCGTTCCATAACTGCCCTCCCGGTTCCGGTTACGATTAACACGCTTCCCGCGTCTGCCATCCGGTGGTTGCCCGGGATCGGGAAGAAACAAGCAGCCGCCCTGATCGCGAAGCGCCCGTTCAAAGACATTGAGGCGTTCTTGAAAATCGCAGGAAACTCACCGCTTGACCCGCTTCTGGCAGTCTGAAAACGAGAAGGGGTTACCGGAGGGCCGGGGATGAGACCCTCCGGCAATTCCCGGACCTGCACAGCAGAGGGGTACTGTCAGGCTTCCTTCAGGTCAGATTCACGTCGCCAATCAGCTGCACCGGTCCGGTTATGTTGCTCATGACGATCTTATCTGCGGACATAGTATAGAGCGTAGTATCGATGTACAGCGACCGTTTTACGTCAGGATACCTCCTGGTCCCGTCATCCCGGTAATGGATCACAGAACCTTTCTCGGTAAATCCGCTGTTCGGGTCCACGCCAAAGACATCCGCCCCGCCCCACACCGTGATCCCGGTATTCCCCACGATATGCACCGGCAGGACAAGGAGGTTTTTCTCCTTATCGAACAGGAATGCCTTCGGATCCCGGAGCGCTTCAGAGTCGCTTCCGTAACCGCCCAGGATTTTCTGGTCGACCACACGCGGACTCGTGATATCGGCCACGTCAAAGAGCGCTATCTTGAGCGGCCCTCCGGTCGACTGCTTCCCGACACCGATGATAAAGGTGTCATTGTAGGGATGCAGGTAGCTGGAGAAGCCCGGGAGGATGAGTTCCCCGGCAACCACCGGGTGTCCGGGATCCGTGAGATTCACGACAAAGAACGGATCGGTCTCCCGGAATGTCACCAGGTACAGCCGGTCCCCCATGAACCGTGCGGCATAGATCCGTTCCGATGGGGCAACCCGGTCAACGAGTCCTATCTGGTTCATCCGGTCGTTGAGTACCGTGACCGCACTCCAGCTGGACGTCCATCGTCCGCCCCAATCAACAACTGTAGTGGCAACGCGGAGATTCCCTGAGTATTCATCCATGGAATACTGGTTGATCAGGGTTCCGTTCACGGTTCCCTGCGCTGAATACGTAATCCGGCCGTTCGCTATAGTGAACGCATAGATGTCGGTAGTCCCGGTTATAGCGGCCCAGGAGTCCGTGCTGGTCGGGATGGCCACATACAGGCGGTTCGGGGACACATACACCGTTCCGGCTGCACCGATCAGGAACGCCCGGGCTTTCACAGGATCTGCAGCGGCGACATTGAATCCCCCTACGGTCGTCAGGGAAAAGGCCCGGTCTTTCCGGTCAAAATAGTACACGGGAAGAACGGAGGTTCCGGATGAACTGTCATCAATACGGGGGAATTCTATCTCCCCGCTCGCAGAATCGACCGGTGTGCTGGCAACAAAGTAGAGGTACTCCCCGATCATCCGGGAGTCCGCGTACTGGCCGTCAATCGTTATCTCCCGGATGAGATCCGGATACGCAGGGTCGGTGATGGAATAAACAAATATCAGCGTTTTTTGATGAGAAAGCGCAAAATCCCGGCAATGGTTGTCCGGGCAGTTCCAGTACTGCTCCGGTTCTTCCTCCCCGCAGATCAGGATAAGCCGGTCGCCGTTTATGTACAGGGACCGGGGAGTGCCATGGAATTTCTGGGAGGACAGGATACTTGCGTTTTCTGCCGGGTAGGCACGCAGGATCTCAAGGGACTGCCCGGTCACAAGGTAGATGTTCGTCCCGTCGGTTTTGATGATGTCCGCCTCATCGACTCCCTGCACCTGGACATTGGTAGTGGAATATTTCCGGTCGTTTCCCTGCGTAGCCCCGGTCTGACTTTCGGCCGGTTTGGCGGAATCAGTCGCTTGGATCGTCCCGCTTGTGCCGCTGAATTCACCACTCTGGCTCTTTTCGGTTGGCTTGAACGAAGAGGAAGTGATCTCAACAAGGATATCGTCGGTGGCTGCAAGGTTGGTCGTACCGGTAATAGTAAACCGGTCCCCGACGTAATGATCGGAAACCGGGGAAATACTGATAGAGGGTCTGCTGCTGTTTGCCGGTGCGGAAGTACCCGGATTGGCTGACTGCGGGGTTGACGGCGTGCCGGAAGGACGTTCAATCACATTGAAAAGCGCCGTTGCCGTTGCATCCTGTTCAACCGCACTGACCTTCACCAGGTATTCATCCGGCTTGTAATTCGACGTATCGACATCAAAGTGCCAGCTGCGTGTGCCATTCCGGGCACTGAATGCCTGGCTGTTAAGCTGCCCCGGTACCGGGGTCACTTCAACAGGTACACCGCTATCCGGCTCGATATGGGACTGGAGAAATACCCGGGCCTCCTTTTCTGAGGAGAACCGGGGGAGATCAGACGATGCAGAAATTCCCGGTGCCGTACCCGTGACGACCGGCTGACTGGCAAGGGAATGTGTCTCAATGAGCCCCGGAGCCGCGAAAATCGCAATCACGGCAATGACGAGGCCAAGCGCGATACCGCAGCACACGAGGAGAATACTTTTTTCCTGTAACATATCTGTTCACCTGTCAGATGGCGCCGGCCGTCCGGCCGGTACCGTCCTGTTGCCCGGATCTTCGATGCAGCTATTTAAACGAATTATGAGCAGTTTCTCTACACATGGGGGAGGACGGACTCTGCGGTGAAAAAGAAACACAGATATCGTCTCCTGGAAATTTCATGATATGAAACGAAGCCGGGTTGCCGTACTCGCCTGCTTTGCGGTAGTCATGATTCTTGTCCTGATCCTGGCTGCCTCCCGCATGGAATTTCCGGCGGTTTCCGCAACCCCGGCAGATCCGGAGATCCTGGTCACGGATTCGGATTTCACAGGAACGCACCAGTCCCCGGGACAAAAGACGGCTATGTTCTCAAAATACGTCTCTCCCGACCTGCCGTATATCGTGGTGGATCTCGACAGCGGAGATCTTCACGATCCGCTCTCCCTTTCCATCATTACGCCGGACCGGGTGCTTGGGCCGTACACCGATGAATCCGATGGATTGATAGATGGGAGGATTTACCTGCAGATCTCCAAGTCAGACGGTATGACTCCCGGTCTCTGGAAATTTATCGTGCACAGCAACAAGACAATCATAGTGGGAAGCGGCAGGCAATATCCGGAGATACCTGCGACCGCGTTTGACCACAAAGATGATGATTGAATAACCATAAAAGCCGGAAAGAATGAAGCAGGTTTTCCTGGTTGCCGGCATATTCGCCATCATGCTCCTCACCCTTGCTGCCCCGGCCGCCGCTTCCTTTCCCGGATATAACGTCGGGCCCGCGTATGGAGCAGCCGGTACTCCCGCTTCGGATCTGGCCCCGATCACGTTCTGGAATCTCTCGCTGCGCGAGATGGCAATTGTCCTTGCCCTCTCGTTCTGCCCGATCGTAATCTTCCCGGTCGAGATCTTCTTTGCATGCAAAATCTATGCCTGCCTGGGATTCCGGCGGATCTTCACGGGGAACATCCTTGAAAATTCAATCCGGAGCGATATCTACCGGATCATCCGGACAACACCCGGCATACGCTTCCCCGCCCTCCTGCAGCAGATGAAGATTTCCCGGGGGGCTCTCTGCTATCATCTCGGTCTTCTCGCTGCCCAGCGAAAGATCCTTGCCTCCAAGGCAAACGGAAGTACCAGTTACGTTGAGAACAACGGAGAGTACAGCGGCCTTGAGCAGAAAGTTCTCAGTTGCCTGGGCCAGAAGACAGAGAGGAGAATCTTACACCTGCTCCTCGTCGCTCCCGGGTGCACCCGTACGGATATTGAACGGGAGCTTGCGGTTTCCGGTCCAACGGTCACCTGGTATATGAAACGACTGAACCGCGAGGGGATCCTCCGGATACAAAAAGACGGCCGTTATTCCCGGTACTCGCTGACCGGGGAAGCATCAAGCTGTCTTGGCCGGGTCTCCGGAGTGCCCCTGGCCACTTGTTCTACCCATCCCCGTATAGCCACGATTGCATCAGCAGCGCCCTGATTTTCAGGACGGCCCCGGGGGTATCGGGAAGATCCTGCTGCGGCACGTTCAGTAGACAGTACCGGAAAGGAAGAACGGAATAAACAGGAAAATATGACGGGACGGGACTGGTTCAGATCTCTTTTAGCTGGATCACTTTCAGGATATCGGTCCGCGTCACAATCCCTACGATCTGGCCGTCTTTTACCACCGGGATTCGCCCGACATCGTTTGCAGACATGAGCCGGAGTGCATCAACTACCGGGGATTCCGGTGGCATCGTCAGGGGGTTCCGGGACATAACATCCCGTACCTGCATCGCATCCCGGTCGATGGACGAGACCCGGTGCACGTCCGCAACCGTGATCATACCGATGATGGTCCCCTTGTCCACGACCGGGAAACCGAGATGCTTGGACGCGTACATCTGATCGATCACCGTGTGGACCGGCATCGTCGGGGGGACCGTGTGGACCATCGGGGTCATGATATCCCCTAAGGTGACGTTTTCGAGATTGTGGGTGTACTGCATCGCCGTCGCTTCCGAATCGGCACCGATCCAGATGAAGAACGCGATGATGAGGAGGAACGGGTTCAGGAATACGACTCCGGTAATCCCGAAAATCACGGCAAAAACTTTCCCGACATTTGCCGCGATCTTCGTCGCGGTATGGAGCGGCATCCGGGCCGCAAGAAATGCCCGCAGGACCCTGCCGCCATCCATCGGAAACGCAGGAAGGAGATTGAAGAGAAAGAGGATGATATTGAGGACGCCGAGGTACGCCAATATAAAGACGAGGGCCCCTGCAAGAGGGGCATCCGTAACCGCGAGCGGGACCGCGTAGACGAGGGCACAGCAGAGAAGCCCGAACAGGAAACTCGTAATCGGTCCGACAATTGCGACAGGGAGTTCGACTTTCGGGTCGGGAAGGCTGTCCTCTTCCATTGTCGTGACTCCTCCAAAGAGAAGGAGGGTGATGCTCCGGATCCGGATCCCGTTCCTGCGTGCAACGAGGGAATGGGCCAGTTCGTGCACGAAGACGCCAAAGAAAAGCCCCAGGGAGACGATGACCCCGAAAACGTAGGGCATTATCCCGGACTCGATAAGCGACGTATCGATGACGACCTGGTTCAGCCCCACCGCAGTCCCGACCGTATTGAAAATATCCGTGAGCATCGAGACGGTGTATTCGATCTGGGCCCCGATAATCCAGGCAAAAATTACGATCACTATCAGGAACGTAAAATGAATAAGGAGGGGAATACCAAAGAGACGCCCGATCCGGAACGATCCGTCCATGGAAAAGGGTTATCTTTTTAACTATTATAGACTATACCTTCAGTGATAACGATGAGGAACCAGATTACGGAGTTATTTGGGCTTCAGGTTTATACTGACCGGGGAGTTTTTGTCGGGGAGATAGAAGATATCGTACTCGATATTAACGAGAAGAAAATGGACGCTCTCGTGATTGCGAAGGTGAACCCCGAACTCGTTGACCTCAAGAGCTTCAAGGGTCTGAAGATCCCGTACCGGCTCATCAAGAGCATCGGCGATGTCATGGTAATCCGTCACGTACCGGCTGCATTCCGCGGCGGTGCCGGCGGGGATTCGGATATTCCCCCTGAAGAATAAGCTGTTCCGGATTTTTCCCTGGAATTATCTGCCCGGACTCCTGGACACGCGTATGGATAACCGCGAAGTATACAGCGCTCTCCAGGCAGTTCCCCCCGTTTTTATCCGGCTGGATGGCCGGGCTTTTCATGCGCTCACAAACAGGCTTGGTTTTGAGAAACCGTTTGATCGCCGGTTCTGCTCTGCCATGTGCCGGACCGCACAGCGGCTTGTTTCCTCAAGCGGACTGTCTCCGCTCTTTGCCTATACGTTTTCCGATGAGATCAGCCTGTTCCTCCCGGTCCTGCCTTTCAGCGGGAGGGTCGAGAAGATGGATTCGGTTGCGGCCTCGTTTGCTGCCAGCTGCCTGACCCTGGAGCTGGGCCTTGATGATCCGGTTGCGTTCGATGCCCGGGTCATCCTTGCCTCCCCGGAATACGCGCTCGAATATCTTGCGGAGCGGCAGGCGGAGGCCTGGCGGAACCACATCAATGCATACTGCCAGCAGGCGCTCATCCGGGAGGGAATGAGTGCAGAGAGGGCAGCCGCACATCTCAAAAACCTCCCGTCACCGGCACTTCACGAGATGATGCACGAACGGGGCGTGAACCTTGCAAAGACACCCTCCTGGCAGCGGAGGGGCGTTCTTGTGAGAAAAGAGCGGGTACAGGTCGCGGGATATAATCCAATAGAAAAGATCGCAACTATTGCAGAGCGGAGCCGGGTCGTTCCGGACCGGAACCTTCCCCTCTTTTCCACACCGGAAGGCCGGGAATTTCTCCTGGACCTGATGAAAAACCGGGAATAATTTTCGAGCCGGTGGGATTCACTTTTTACCAGGAAAACCGGGGTAAGACCTGGGGGGTCGTCTCATACAAGAGAAGAATACCCGTCATAGACCTTGTAGGTCGTGCCTGACAGCATCGTGACCCAGACGATGACCCGGTCGGTTGCAGTGGTGCCCATGAGGGTAACGGATGATCCCTCAACTACGTTATACACCGCCTTATTCTCGACCCTCCCATCCGACCGTACGACCGTCACATCCATCTCATTGACCGAACCAAGGCTGAAACCCCCGCCATAGACAACCGTTATTGTTGGGTATGCGGTGCTCGGGTTCCGGTTTACCTGGACATATACGGTATCATCTTTCGGGAGGACATCGGTGGGACTCGCGGTTGGGGAGTAGGTATGGGCTGATGTCGGTGAGGCGGTCACGGTTACTGTCACCGGGGTACTTATAACCGGGGGTGCGGGGACCGTTACGATAGCAGTAGCACTGGCAGTGGCAGGAGTACCCGGGGACATTACCGTTGTCGGGATAGACTCTCTCTCCTGCATACATCCGGTACTAGCAATGCCGGCAAGGAGAAGGATAACCAGAACGGGCGTGACATAGGAACGCATAGCAGTGGGTTCGTTCTGGTCGGGTATGGTTTTTTCTCTGTCGTGTTTTGGAATAATGTATAAACCTTCCGGGATCACAATCCCCGGTATAGTATGCGGACCGTGGACGTGACTACCCGGAACCCGGGGGGAGGATAAGCATTTTCATCGACGGCATCATTCTTGTGATACTGATTATTAACGTACTCTTCGCGATCAGTATCGTCTTCCTTGAACGGAAAAATCCGACCGCTTCCCTTGCGTGGCTCGCCATCCTGATCTTCCTTCCGATTGCAGGCTTCATCCTTTTCCTGATCCTGGGCCAGACATTCCACCGGGAGAAGATGTTCGCCCTGAAGAAGAGAGAGGATACAATTCTCCAGAAGATGGTCCAGGACCAGAAGAAGGAGATCCTTGCTGACCGGGCTCTTGCAGAGTCAGGACCGTTCCGGGCGTTCCGGGACATGATCCTGATGCTTCTTACGAACAACTGGGCCTATGTAACGACCGGCAACCGGGTCAGGGTCTTCACGGACGGGAACGACAAGTTCGCAGCGCTTCTCGAATCCATCAGGAATGCCCGGGACCATGTCCATCTCGAATATTACATTATCCGGAACGACAAGCTGGGGAAAGAAGTCGTTGCAGCTCTTGCCGAGCGGGCGCGGGCAGGACTCGCCGTACGGCTTCTTGCAGACGGACTCGGGTGCGCAAAGCTGCCGGGTGATTTTTTCGATGATTACCTGAAAGCCGGGGGAAAACTCGCCCGGTTCTTCCCCTCAATAATTCCGTTCTTCAACCTGCGGATGAACTTCCGGAACCACCGGAAGATCGCCGTGATCGACGGGAAGAAGGGATTTGTCGGCGGATTCAATATAGGGGATGAGTACCTGGGAAAAGACCCCCGGTTCGGCCGCTGGCGGGATACCCATTTCATGGTAGAGGGAGCGGCCGCTCTCTCCCTGCAGGTCAGGTTTTTCCTTGACTGGAGGTATGCCGCAGGGGAGGACATGCCCTACGAGGACCGCTACTACCCGGAACCCGGTTCCCCGGGCGATGTCGCTATCCAGGTGGTGTCGGGCGGGCCGGACGCACGGTGGAACCAGATCAAGGAGGCGTACCTCAAGCTGATATACTCGGCGCAGGAATCGATCTTTATCCAGTCCCCGTATTTTGTACCGGATGAAAGTGTTATCGACGCTCTGCGGATTGCTGCATTATCGGGAATCGATGTCCGGATCATGATCCCGAACCGCCCGGATCATCCCTTCGTATACTGGGCAAGCTACTCCAATATCGGGGAACTCCTTGATGCGGGCGTGAAGGCATACACGTTCGAGGACGGGTTTATCCACGCAAAGACTATCGTCGTTGACGGGATCGCCGCGTCGGTGGGGAGTGCCAACTGGGATGTCCGCAGCTTCCGGCTCAATTTCGAAACCAATGCATTTGCCTACAATCAGGCAGTTGCCGGAGAACTGCACGCGATCTTTTTGCGGGATATCAAAGACTGCAAAGAACTCACGCCGGAACGGTACGCCCGGAGATCCCTTACCGTCAGGTTCAAGGAATCGATCTCCCGCCTCCTCTCCCCCCTCCTCTGAAAAATGGGGGGGACACCGCCCCCGGTGCCCTTTTATTTTCTACCGGAAAAACCGTCTGAATGACGTTCGGAACCGGAACGCGGTCTGCCGGTAGTGGACCCGGAGCGAGGGCAGGGTATAGGGAAGGAACTTTGCCCCGATTACACCGGCGGCGAGGCCTTTTCTCACGGGACCGGCTTCCTTCCCTGCAACCCGGACATTCCCGCTCCGGACGCACCCGAGGAATTCTTCGATGCCGGTGGCACGTGCAATGGTCAGAACGCTCCCGACCGAACGCAGAAGGTGGGCATCCGAACCCCCGGTGATTCCGGCTCCGTTCTGTTCAGCATATCCGGCTGCTCTCCGGTTCAGCCGGGGTGAGAGCCCTCCGCAGATCGCTTCCCAGGCATCCACCCGGGAAGCGAGATCTTCAGGGAGCGTCCCGTTCCCGATGCATTTGAGGAGACCACGGTTCAGGACCGCATACCCGAACGGATGGGCTGCTACCCGGAGGCAGTCATACCGGCCTGCAACATCGAGAACCTCCGCAGTGGAGAGCCGGAGCGCCATGAACGGGCTCTCGCCCCGGCTTCCCAGGATATGGCTGGAGTAAAACGATTCCAGCTCTTCAACACCGGAAAAATAGAGGAGGAGATGCGGGCCCTCGGCAGCGCTGACCTCGATTCCCGGTATGACCGGAACGGGCGGGGGACTCCGGTATGCCTCAAGGACCCCGCCGATTTCGTTGTGATCGGTTATTGCAATCCCGATCTTTTGCTGCTCCGCGTACCGCAGGAGATCGGGAACCCGGATCCGGGAATCGGAATGGGTCGTGTGGACGTGCATGTCCACCGCCATGCAACCCGGATTGTGATCTGGTCCCGTGGCCAGCGTCGCGATCCGGACCCGTCCTTCTTTCTCCAGTCCGGTCATGTTCCCTGCAGCGTAGCGAACGCAATTAAAAATCGGTATCAGGCCTTTGAGATCGCGATTGTTATCGCGATTCCCTCGACATCCCAGTCCTGGGACATCTGCCAGGACCGGGCCGGGCCCTCATCCGCTGATGACCGGATACTGAGATCCTTTGCCCGGACTTCCTCAGCAATCCCATCTTTCCAGGTGATTTTTATCAGGTCGCAGACACGGGTATCGGCAACAGCGACATTGGCTGCAATGAAATCCTCCACCTTGAGATCGAGTTGCCTGCGCATCTCCTGGATTCTCCGTATGACCTCCCGGGCATACCCCTCGGCTTCAAGGTCCGGGGAGAGCGTGACATCCACGTACACGGTCGCATCCTTCATCGGGGCCGAGAAGATTCCCTCCGGGGCCTGCTCTGAGAAGGTAACATGGGCGGAGGTTATCCCGAACTGCTGCCCGCCGGATTCGACCGTTCCCTTGCCTGCTGTTTCTATTGCATACTTCAGGGCGGTCCCGTCCGCTGACTCTATGGCGGCCTTTACCTTCGGGGAGTCTTTCCCAAAGCCCGGGCCGAGGGCCTTCATGACCGGCTCTGCCTTCCAGCCGATCCGGTCCCATGCCCCATCGATGATTTTTACTTCCCGGCTGTTAGCACGGTCCCGGCAGACCGCATTGAGCCGGAGAAGGGCATTTTTGATGGCAGGCGAACCTGTAGCGACCACGCAGCTGGCGACCGGCCACCGGAGCTTGCGCTTCCCTGCCTGCCGGGCATTTGCAGACGCCTCATCGAACGACTGGACCGCTGCCATCTCCTCTTCGAGATGCTTGTCCGTTAGGGTGGGAGCAGGGACAGGCCAGGCAAGCATATGGACGCTCCCGGGATCCTTTGCGAGCCGGAGGTTTGCGTACATCTTCTCAGTGATGTGCGGCGCGAAGGGTGCGAGGATGGAAGTCAGTCTCCGGAGGACATAGTACATCGTTTCGTAGGCCTGGACCTTCTCGGGCGAGTCGCCTTCGAGCCACATCCGGGGCCGGACGAGCTGGATGTACCAGCGGGAGAGATCTTCAAGGATAAAGGAGAGGATGGCCCGGGTCGCCCGGTGCAGGTTGCAGCCTTTCAGTTCTGCTACAACCGTCTCCGCAAGTGTGTTCACCCGGGAGACGATCCAGCGGTCTTCCTCGGGCAGGTCCCGGTAGTTCCCGGTGATGAACTCCGCGTTCCAGCGGCTTCCGGAAGACTTCGGCTCGAAGCCGTCCAGGATCATGTACGGAAGCGGGAACCGGTACACATTCCAGAGGATGTTTACGGTCCTGCTCACGGTCTTTACGCCTTCCCAGTTGAACTTCAGATCGTCCCAGGGGGCGCTCGACGAGAGGACGTAGAGCCGGAGCACATCGACCCCTGCCTTCTGGACGACTTCCTCAGGAGCTACCACGTTCCCGAGACTCTTGCTCATCTTCCTGCCCTCGGCATCGAGCGCAAAGCCGTGCATCAGGACGCTCTTGTAGGGGGCTTTCCCGAATGCTATCGTGCTGGCCCCGAGCTGGGAGTAGAACCAGCCCCGGGTCTGGTCCTGACCTTCGGTGATAAAATCAGCAGGCCAGAGCTGTTCGAAAGCCTCCTTCTTCCCCGGGAAGCCGACCGTTGCCCAGGAAGCGACCCCGGAATCGAACCAGACATCGAAGATGTCTCCTACCCGTTTCATCGTCCCACCGCAGCTGCAGGGGATGGAGATCTCGTCCACGTACGGCCGGTGGGGATCGGGAACCCTGGTTCCGCTCGCCTCTTCGAGTTCCCGGATGGTTCCGATGACCCGGTACTTGTTGCACGCCGGGCAGACCCAGATCGGGATCGGAATACCCCAGTACCGCTGCCGGGAGATACACCAGTCCCGGGCTTCCTTGATCCAGTCGTAGAACCGGGCGCTGCCAGCCCAGTCGGGATACCACGTGACCTTCGCGACCTCATCGAGCATCTGGTCCCGGATCTCTTTCACCTTCAGGAACCACTGCGAGGTTGCCCGGAAGATGATCGGGGTCTTGCAGCGCCAGCAGTGGCCGTACCGGTGGGTGACGGTCGCTTTCCCAAGGAGGTGGTGGCCGAGGGCTATGAGGACATCTCCGTTTGCCTCTTTCACGTTCTTTCCTGCAAACTTCCCGGCCTCCTCAGTGAAATTCCCGGCACCATCGACCGGGCAGACAATGACAAGGTTCTCCCTGACGCCGAGCAGGTAATCGTCCCAGCCATGACCGGGAGCGATATGAACCATCCCGGTGTTCTCCATCGCAACAAAATCTGCGGTCACGACCCGGTGGGCGATCTCTTTCTGCAGCGGGACGTCGCTGGCAAGGGGCGATTCGTACTTCGTCCCGACCAGTTCCTTCCCTGCCTTCCTGCCGATGACCGTGAAATCCTGGTACCTGCCTTTCTTCAGGACCGGTTCCACGAGGTCTTCTGCTATCCAGAGGACTTCCTCCTTCCCATCCTTCACGGCCTTTACCTGGGCATACGTGAAGTCAGCCCCGACTGCGACCGCAACGTTCGCTGGGAGTGTCCAGGGAGTGGTCGTCCAGATGACCAGGTATTCGCCCTCTTTTCCTGCGACCGGGAACTTCACGAAGATCGAGGGGTCTTTCTCGTCCCAGTACTCTACTTCTGCGTCCGCAATCGCGGTCCCGCACCGGGGGCACCAGTTCACAACCCGGTGGCCGCGTTCGAGCTTCCCGTTCTTCTCGGCCTGGGCGAGGGTCCACCAGGCAGCTTCGATATAATCGGGAGTTACGGTCCGGTATGCATTCGGGAAATCGAGCCAGATCCCGAGCTTTTCGAACTGCTGGTCCATCAGGAGCTTGTTCTCCTCAGCAAATTCCCGGCAGGCCGTGATGAATTTCCCGATCCCGAAGTTCTCGATATCTTTTTTGGAGGCAAAGCCCATCTGCTGCTCGACCTTGACCTCGATCGGGAGGCCGTGCATATCGTATCCCGCACGTTCGACGACGTTTCTGCCGTTCATGCGGTGGTAGCGGAGGATGCTGTCTTTGATTATCTTGTTCCAGGCAGTCCCAAGGTGAATGTTCCCGGTCGTGTACGGAGGTCCGTCGACAAAGAAGAACGCCGGGTCGTGTGCGTGAAGCGTCTTCACCTTCGCATAGGTTCCTTCCGTGCGCCAGGAGGACTGGACTTCCTCCTCGAGCTGCTGCGCATTGTAACTGCTGGTAACTTCCTTCAAAACCCATCCCTCGCTTTTCTCCCGGCCGGGCCGGGAAGAATGCTTTAGGATTGTTGCATCCAAAAGACAAAGTAATTTTTCACTGGAAGAGAGAGTATCCGCAGCAGAGTACGGACAGATTTTCCGGTGCATGGGGAAGGCGGGTTATGAAAGATCACTATGAGTACCTGATCGGTGGCAAATGGCGGGGGAGTGATGAGAACCTTGCGGTGCGGTTCCCGTATACGGGCAATGTCGTAAGCCGGGTTTCGGTTCCCGGGGAACGGGACCTGGACGACGCAACAGCAGCAGCGGAGCGGGCGTTTGCGGTAACGCGGAAACTCCCGTCCCATACCAGGAGCCGGATCCTTTCCCGGCTCGCTGACGGTATCCATAGCCGGGCAGCCGAACTCGCGGAAGTCCTCGTTCTGGAAGGAGGGAAGACCCGGAAGTTCGCAGCTGCAGAAGTCGCCCGGGCCGAAGAGACGATCCGGATCTCGGCAGAGGAGGCAACCCGGATCGGGGGTGAGATCCTGCCCCTGGACCGGACCCCGGACACGGAGGGGAGGACCGGCTTTCTCCGGAGATTCCCGGTCGGCCCGGTCCTCGGTATTGTCCCGTTCAATTTCCCGCTGAACCTGGCCTGCCACAAACTTGGCCCCGCGATAGCGGCAGGGAACCCGGTCATCCTCAAACCTGCATCCGCTACCCCGGTCTCCGCACTCATCCTGGGGGAACTGGCAATCGAAGCAGGAGTACCAGAGGGTGCGGTCAGCGTTCTCCCCTGCCCCGGTATTCTGGCAGAACGGATGGCTATCGATCCCCGGATCGCGTACATATCCTTCACGGGAAGCTGTGCGGTCGGCTGGCACCTCCGGGAGATCGCGGGACGGAAAAAAATAGGGCTGGAGCTTGGCGGGAACGCTGCGGCCATTGTTCACGAAGATGCGAACCTGGAATACGCTGCCGGCCGGATCGTCACCGGGGGGTTTGTGAATGCAGGCCAGGTCTGCATCTCCGTACAGCGGGTTCTCGTGCACCGGCCGGTGTATGACCGGATGCGGGCCCTGATCCTTGCCGGGACGCAGGGCCTGAACGTCGGGGATCCCCGGGATCCGGCATGCGACGTCGGCCCGATGATTGACGAGGGAAAAGCCCGGGAAGCGGAAGAGAAGGTACGGGAGGCTGCGACGCGGGGTGCCCGTGTTCTCGCAGGGGGAACACGGACGGGGACGCTCTTTACCCCTGCCGTTCTTGAAGGGACGACACCTGATATGCGGGTGAACCGGGAGGAAGTTTTTGCACCGGTCATCTCCCTTGTCCCATACGATAGCTTCGGGGAAGCGCTCCGGATGGTAAACGAAAGCGGTTTCGGGCTCCAGGCCGGCATCTTTACCCGGGACATGAACCGGGCAATGCAGGCGTTCGAAGAACTGGACGTTGGCGGGGTTATCATCAACGATATCCCGACATTCCGGGCAGACGTGATGCCATACGGCGGAGTGAAAGGGTCCGGGACCGGCAGGGAAGGCCCCCGGTATGCCATTGAAGCAATGACCGAACCCCGGCTGATGGTGATCAACCGGCCTCGAGGGAGTGAATGAGATGGTGCAGGTAGCGGTTATCGGTGCGGCCCGGAACGATCCGGAACTGGACCGGCTGGCGGAATCCGTCGGGACGCTGCTCGCAGAGGCCGGGGCGATTCTGGTCTGCGGGGGCATGGGCGGCGTCATGGAATCAGCATGCCGGGGGGCACGGGCAGCTGGCGGGAAGACGGTGGGAATTCTTCCGGATACCGGCGACGGGAACCCCTGTCTCGACATCATTATACGGTCCGGTCTCGGCCATGCCCGGAATGTCCTCGTTGTCCAGTCCGGGGATTCCGTTATCGCGGTTGGCGGGAGCCACGGAACCCTCTCTGAGATTGCTGTCGCACTCAAGACGGGAAGACCGGTCTTCGGGCTGAACACCTGGGAGATCGAAGGGGTCATCCGTTGTACCTCCCCGGAAGATGCTGTGCGGGGAGCGGTTGCAGCAGGGCGGGAGAAGAGACGATCCGGCTAACGGGTCCGGGGAAGGCGGGCCCCCCTTTTTTTCGCGGGCCCCGTAATGAAGAAGAGCGGATCCGGTAAGTACCACCCATCGACCGGAAAATCTCAGGGCCCTGACAGGGGTTATCCGGGCACATTTTTCTGCAATATTTTTGTATATTCCACGAAACCGGCCGGATTCCGGGGAGATTGGAACAATGAGAGTGACGGTTGCCGCGAATTCGGCACTCAGGGTTGCTGCTGAGATCCCAAAAATCATGAAAACAGGCCCGAATCGGGATTTTTCAGGATCTTCCGGATCCGGATTTCCATAATATCCCCGCGCTCCCGTATCAGGGTCCGGCCCGGAACCCCCGGGAAATTCCCGCCGGATATGCATTTTCCCCAGGAAAAACCCGGCCCTGACTGCACACCGACTGCCTAGGATCCCCGTATGTATCTCCGATAAAATGATAGATCGTTATAAATTTTTACGAAATATTCTGGATTAAACCCCATGATCAAAAAAATATATATACAGTGTTAGTCATGATTAATAGTGTTAAATCTGAGGGATCATGGCTGAAGACTTTGATGTCAGGCTGGTAGCGAACGCCCGGTACTACACACCGGATCCGGAGTACCGGAAAAACGCATGGCTGAAGGATTACGGGAAGACCTACCGGGACTTTCTTGCAGACCCGGAGGGATTCTGGGAGAAAGTCGCTCACCACCTTGACTGGATAGAACCCTGGGAGAAAACCCTTGACTGGAACTACCCGTACGCCCGGTGGTTCACCAACGCAAAACTGAACATCACCCTGAACTGTCTCGACCGGCACGTAAAGAACGCCCGGAAGAACAAGGTCGCGATCATCTGGCGGGGAGA
>JBDKRP010000069.1:0-5960 GCA_039683275.1 Methanoregulaceae archaeon
GGGACTGAGATACCGGCAGTCTCCCGGGACATTCCTGTCGATATCGTGCGGGGGTTTGCAATCGCCTGCATGATCCTCGCGAACATGACCCCGGCGCTCCTCATTCTCCCGGCGCCCGGCTGGTACCGGGTCATCGCATCCCTGGCTGCACCATCCTTCGTCCTGATCTCCGGCATGATGGTCGCCCTCTCCCTGCACGGAAAGAACCGGCCGTTCAGTTATATCGCCATCCGGGGCGGGCTGACCATCCTCGTCGGCGCTTTCATCGACATTTTCCTCCTGGAATGGATCCCGTTCTTCACGATGGATGTCCTGTACCTCATCGGGCTTTCCTTACCGTGCGCCTGGCTGTACCTCAGGCTTCCTGAGAGGAAACGCTGGGTCGTCATCCTCGCGATTCTCTGCGCAACCCCGCTCCTCCAGATGGCGTTCGGGTACCACGGGCTTGCCCCGGAGATCCCGGTCGGAACCCTCTGGGGGGCGGGAAGCCCGGATATCCCGGTCCCGTCGTTTACCACCATCCTCCAGTCCTGGCTCCTGGACGGCTACTTCCCCATCTTCCCGTGGCTCGCGTTCTCCCTGATTGGAACGGAGATCGGGGTGTACCGCTGGAGAGACACCCCGGCCTCTCCTTTCCGCTTCAGGCAGGAAGGCCTCTGGGCGCTCGGCCTTCTCCTGATCGGGGGACTCGCGTGGGTACTCTTCCCCGGCCCCCACTATGTCCGGGCCGGTTACGTGGAGCTCTTCTACCCGCCGACGCTCGGCATCGTCGTCTTCATGGTCGGGTTTGTCATCCTGGCGCTCACCCTGCTGGACAACTGCAGAAACATCTCCCGTTCCGACTTCCTGAAGGCAATGGGCGAAGGATCCCTCTTCCTGTACATCCTGCAGTATGCCGTCATCACAAAGATCGTCGAGCCCTTTGAGATGCAGGTCACGATCCTCCCGTACCTCTGCGTATATGCGGTCTTCCTCATTGGTGTGATCCTGGTCGCGTACGGGCTCAGGAGAATCAGGAAATCCTGGCGCAACCAGCCGTACCTGGTACGGTTCCTGATCGGGGGATAACGCCCCGGGGCGCGGTTCGGGCTCATCGATCTTGCGGCGCGAAAGGCAGTAAGAAATACCTTCGGGAAAAATATCCTGCCCTTCCCGGTCACGTACAAGAAATACCTTAAGATGGAACAGAATGTCCCGGGGAGTTTCCCTGAGTTTGACCTCTGAGGGGAACTCCGGGACTCGCCGTGGGCGGGGCTGCCGGAATTTCTTCCTCATAAAACCGCCCCGCTTTCAGTACCCGGGGAATCAGGTCATCCTCATCCAGGGAATGCACTGCCGGTTCCGGAGGGTAATTTTGTTTTGCCCCGTATTTCCCGGGACTGAATGCAGACCGGAGAACGGACGGGCTGCAGCCGCTCGCCATGATTGAGAAAATTGTTGTGGGAAAAATTTTTGAATGGGTGAGTCCTTCTGCTCGTCCCACCTCCCGCCAACAGAACAAAACATTGCCGGGTTTTTTTAAACGGAACCTGCCGCTCTTCAGGGAAAATCCAAAAAAGGAGTCCCGGTCCGGAAAGGACTCCCGCATTTCACGTCTGTAATTCCCGTAAATTACATATCCACGGTGTGGCATACTTCCGGGTTGCCATATTCGTCACAGCACGTAATGCCGATCAGTTGGCCCAGGCTGTTGTAATGCGGTCCGCATACACCTTTTGCCGGCGCCTGCACGGCTTTCTGCTGCGGGAGATCCACCGCGTACCAGTGCAGCCCGCCGATGAGGGCGCCAAAGACAGACAGGACGACCATACAGAGAACAAGACTACGGAGCGGCGATATTGTTACCGGCATTCGTGAAATCCCTTCAGGAGTGCGTATCGGTATTTTCTGTTCGCGAAAAATCCTATAAACAGGCTGTCATCTGGAAAAAACGGGAATTTTCCCGGGCTTCCAATTCCCGTCCTTATACCGCAGGAACTGGTTCCGGGGGAACCGTTTCGGCAGGTGCAGCGCTGTCATACACCCGGGTCATGTACCGGGCCTGGAGGATCTGGAGGACCGGCGCAAGGATGAGTATCAGGGCAATAATTGCAATGAATGTAGCCAGGGCAAACCCCAGGAATATTCCCGCGAGGAGAAGTACAAAGCACAGCACGAATACCGGGACACCGATTACCAGCGATATGATGATGATTGCAAGGATGTACCGGAGCCAGCCGATTTTCCCGATATAGTCAATCACTTTCCCGATGCTGAACGCTTCCCGGAAGCTGTTCGTCCGTGCGAACCGGATAAGGGCAACCGGAACGAGGATGCAGATGATGATGTCGAACAGGAATATGAGTGCGATCATGACGGGATTCTGGCTGAGGCCGCTCCCCGGGGAAGGTACTCCTGCCAGGTTTCCGGAGAGGACCGCAGCGATCTGGGGGCCGTAGGCAATGATCTCGAGAATGATAAGCGGGATCGAGTAGACGATACCGATGACGATCAGTTTCAGGCCGTCGATGCAGAGGGTCCCCCAGTTGTCGACCTCGGGAGCCGGTGCGGTCCCGCGATAGATCCGCATGACGTATCCCATCAGGGGGATTGTCAGGAGGATTGTCCCGATTATCAGTTTCACCCAGCGCGATCCTTTTCCAAGTACACCCTCCCGGGTATACGAGAACGCGTCATCCAGCATTTTTCCGTATTCCATTTCGTTCACCTCATGGGAAGGCTCGCAGGAGAATCCCTCCCCGCGCTACGTTCCTGCAGGTTCCGGGCCGGGTCCCGTTCCTCCCCGGAACCTTCGGACCCTCCGGATATCCATGGAAACTAATTCCGTGCCGGGAGGGATATAATTAGTCCCGGAAATGGGGAAAACCGGAAGATCGGAATACTGTCAGGATATCCCTCCGCTGACCCGGACCCGGGAACCTGACGGGAGGATTTCCCCCCCCTTACTTAATATACATCCCCGTCCCCTTTTTTTACAGGAAGGAGAGAGCATTTCCCGCCACACGAAACCGATACAGGGAACTGCGCGGGCAGAATGCCGGTCACCGGATGGACTCCGCTGTATCACCGGGCACTTCCTGCTCATTGTCATCACAGTCTCCCTGTTCGCGGTCCCCTGCCTTGCCGGAGCGGCGGCAAATGTGTCGGCAGAACCAAACGGGACCGCTCCGCAAACCGTGCTGATCAGCGTTTATGTCATGGACTTCAGCAGGGTCGATATCGCATCCGGGACCGTGGGGGCGGATTACTACCTGGACCTCAAATCCGATACACCCGTATCCATCAGCGACTTCGAGCTGATGAACGGGATGATAACTTCGATCAATACCATCCGGGACACGCCGCAGGAAAAGGAGTACCGTATCATTGCCGTCCTGACAAACGAACCCAACCTCAGCCGGTACCCCTTTGACCGGCACACCGTATCCATCGAGTACGAGCCAAAACTGGAAAACGAGCAGGAAATGGTCTTTGTTATTGACAATGCAACGAGCGGGCTCTATTCCGGCGCACGTGTCCCGGGATGGACGCTGACCGATACCGGGGCGTTTGTCACGAATAAATCCTATCTCAAGGGAGAAATTCCCTACTCCCGGGCAGTCTTCCAGTACGGCGTTACGCGGGAGGAGACTTCAACCGTCCTGAAATTCTTCCTGCCGATCCTGCTTATCATCATTGTCTCCCTTTCATCCCTCGTTATGAAGACCTCCTCCCGTCTCGGGCTGAACGCATCGATGTTCCTCGCAGCGGTGCTCATCCACTGGCGCATCGCCGACTCCATGCCGAACGTCCCCTATGCAACGTTTCTCGATCTCTTCATGATCGTCACGTACGCGACGCTCGTTATGGTACTCGTCTCCGGGATCCTGATCCTGAAATTCTCGGAGATGGAGGATGCGGCAAGGGTCGACCGGGTATATTACTGGTCCATCCGGGTTATCCCGCCGGTTTCGATTGCCCTCTATTTCCTGCTCATCCTCTCACTCGTTCTCTAAGGCGTGCCGGGCATCCCTTGCCGTTGGGGCGGAACGCGGGATTGAACGGCGAAATCAGCCTGTCCCGGCAGGGAGGATGCGACGCAGGTACCATCCGGGGCATGAGACAGGGATTCCGTCAGGGCACCACCGGCACGAATTCAACGTCAGGCCGGAAAGGAGCCGGCATCCGGATCTCCCTGCCCCTCGTTTTTCCGGCCGGACCGGTATCCCCGTCCCGGCACCAGGATCTCGAACCTGGCGCCTTTCCCGAAATCTCCCGTCTCCCGGATCGTGATCCCGGTGATCGACAGGATCTCGCGGCTGAGAAAGAGGCCCATCCCTCTCTTTTCCTCGTATTGCCGGTTGAAAATTTTCTCTTTCCTGTCATCGGGGATTCCGGGGCCGTTATCCTCAAACACCAGGATAAGCCCGCAGGGAACCTCCCGCCACCAGAGAGATATCTTCGTTGCGGTCCCGGCGTGCAGGATAACATTCTCGGCAAGCGTAAAGAAAACGTTCTCCAGTAAAGGGTCTGCGTAAATCTCCAGCTCCCCGGCATCGAGGTTCCTCGCCAGGTTCGAGAGATCCAGGTGGGAAATTGCAAACAGGAACGTATGCGGGACGCTCTGCCAGGCCGGGGGCTTGAGTCCAAGGCTCTGGTAGTTCCGGGTAAACAGTAAGGAATCGCTGATACCCCGGACAATTCTCGTCTGCTTCTCAAGACACCTGCGCAGCTTCTCGTCCATCTGCAGGTTCTTTTCCAGCTCAAGATACCCGGAAAGGGAAAACACGGCATTCTGGATATCGGTGAGGGCGATAGAGTTCAGGAGGCTCAGTTTCTTCGTTGCCTGGCTCAATGCATCTTCCGCCATCCTCCGGTCCCGGACGTCCCGGATGGATTCGATGGCGCCGGTGACATTGCCGGAAGTATCGTACAGGGGCGTCGCGATCCCCCACAGGTCGGCTCCTTTGCCCTGGTACGTGCCGGGCACAAATGCTTCGGCAACAAGGATATCCCCCTCCCGTTTCACGTTCGTGTACCGGTCCCCGATTTTCCAGAGCTCTTCAGACACGAGATCGATGAGGACCGGTCTCCGGTCCCCGTAAAAGGGTACGGCGTATTCATAATCGCCTTTCCCGAGGATGTCAGCAGCCCGGATACCGGTCATCTGCTCAATCGCATGGTTCCAGGCAATGACTTTTCCCAGACGATCAATGGCAAATGTCGCATCGGGAAGGAAATTTAGGATATCGGTCAGCTGCCGCTCGGACGATTTCAGCATTTCCTCGGCAAGTTTCCGCTCCGTGATATCGGCTATCTCCCCCTCGACTGCAACCAGCCTGCCGTCATCGTTCCGGAGAAGCGTAGTTCTCTGGCTCACCCACCGGGTTTCCCCGGATTTATGGATGACCTGGTACTCGTACGACGGAAGAACTTCACCTGCAAGAAGCTTCTTCCATTTTTCCCGGAAATCCTCCTTCCAGGCAGGATGGACGATTTCCTCGAGGAGGAGCGGGGTATTCATAACCTCTTCCGGGGTATACCCGATCACATCGAGGGATGCGGAATTCACGTACTCGTACTTCCCGTCCGGAAGCGACAGGTGATAGATAATATCGGGGAAATTTTCCGCAAGGGCACGGTACCGTTCATGCTCCTCTTCAGCCTTCCCGATATAGAACCGGATCATCGCAAAGAGGAGGAGCGCTGTTATAAGGACAAACGCAAATCCTTTGAAGGTCGAGAGTTCAAGGAACCGGTTATTCCCGTCGGTAATCCGGAATACAAAGGTATCTGAGAAATAGATCCAGATAAGGCCGAAAACAAGGTAAAAAACGGTTATCGTAAGCGGGCCATACTGGAGAAAGGATTCGAACCTGCTTCGTACCCGGGAAACCATGATCAACGTTCCCTTTGGGGATAGTGAGATAATAATAGTATTGTTAGAATTTAATTCACCGGGAGAGATTTTGCCGTCAGGC
>JBDKRP010000070.1:0-67714 GCA_039683275.1 Methanoregulaceae archaeon
ATCTTCAGGCAACAGGAACTGCTCATAATACGACTCCTGCCTTAACAGTGACTGCAAATGCACCATTTACGATAAATGCTCGGGATTCGTTTGTAGGTGATAAGACACAGACGGGTCATATGGAAAATTATACTTCCGGAGCATACTCGGCACCGCATGATTATTTAGCTTCCGCAATGACAGTTTCAGGTACACTTAATGGCACTGTTGATAACACGGATACTAATGATTTAGCAGCAGGATCCGGTACGTTATATACGGGGTCAGCAGCAATTGCCAATACAGTCCTTGCCTTGGATTTCGCTCAACCAGTCGCAGTGACCGACAAACGCCTGCAAAACGCAGGTAGTGTTTACGCTATTGATATAACATTTACTCTTACAGTTCCATAAGTGTAGGTCTTTTAAGAGACTTTCACACCCTTAATTTTTTACATCATAGACTCCCAGGAGATTATCTATGACCGTAAACACTCAAAAAATCCAAATGCTGAAACCGGGTACCCTTTTATTGTTGGCATTCCTGTTTTTTTCTCTGCCGGTCGCTGCAATTAATCTCACAGTCACGGGAGATATTCAGAATTGGGCTCTTACTCCGGGTAGCGATAATGAAGACGCCCATTCCATAACACTCAATGTATCGAGCGCAAATTCCTCTTGGACAGTAAGTGTGGTGGACAATCTTGATGGTGGAAAAAACAGCACCAGTGCAGGAAAAATGCTGGAATATAATTCCACCACAGGTTGGATCAATGCGGGGAACGTTTTAACAAATTATTTAAGGGTTTTAGGTGGGTCGGGGGATGGTATTACAGGAAGTCCAGCAACACTGGGCTCTGGCTCTAACCTCATTGAAACGGGATTTGCTCCTGCAGATGAAAAACAGATGAACATTACCGTACAGCAACAAGTGACGGCTTCCGATCCCCGGCTCGTAAATGGAAGTGTTTATCGGGTTGTTCTGACGTTCATCGGGGGAGAAACATAAGAAACGGGAAATTTCTGATTGACAGAAGTGGATAAAAAAAAGTTTATAATTTTACTGCAAATTCAACAACGGGAAGTGAGATATGAACAGACATTTTCAGCAATACGGACGATGGACTGTAACGAGTATTGTATTTCTAATACTACTCGCGATTTGTTGTGCACCTGCAGCGGCAATTGGTGTATCCGGTGCGAAATATGTAGGGACTATTCCCGCCGGGGGATCTGATACACATAAAATAACGGTGAATCTTGGTCCGAATGAACCTCCAACTGACATCGCAGTTGAAGTAATGGGTTTTGGCCAGAGCACGGATATGAATTATTTCACGCTCGATCCAACAAAAGATCTCAGCCCGTACTCAGCAAAAACGCTGATTTCCCTTGACAAGAATTCCCTCCATCTCGAACCGGGTCAAAGCGGGGAAATATCCGCAACCATACAGTTACCCCAGAACGTAGGTGCCGGAGGCAGGTACGCAATTATTTATGTGCACGCGCTCCCGGGAAAGGGGCAAGTAATTACTACGGCCATCAACGTGCCTGTACTGATCACGATTGCCGGTACAACACCAACTGAATCAGGGAGTATCCAGAAAGTCGACACGGGAGATATAATTATCGGCCAACCGATCGTCGTCACGACCTCATTCAAGAACACTGGAAATTACCACTATTATCACACCGTCAACACAGTCACTCTTACCGATTCGGGTGGCAAGATCATATCAACGGATAGCACTACTCCCTCGATTTTTGCGGTTATACCAGATAGTACCGTCAATTATAGTGTCAAACCCAGTGTAACTGATTTGCCGATAGGAACCTACACAATAAATTCAAAGGTTCTCCTGGAAAACGGGAAGGTTCTCGATGAAAAGAGCACGACATTTGAAATAAAGAAACCTTACATTCCACCCGTAACGGAATCCAGTATTACACTTACGCCGGGAAGTTCCGGAACCCTGACGTCACCGGACAGCCGTATTTCAGTGACGTTTCCGCAGGCGGCCGTACTGGGTGATGCTGTTGTGACACTGAAACCTTATTCCAAGGATAAGCTTCAGGCAGCGCCTGCAGGTTCAAAACTGGGTACTACCAGCTTTGAGATCACGGGTCTTGCTGGACTGCTCAGTAAAGATGCCACCGTCAAGGTCACATATTCAGCGGATGACCTTGCTGCTGCAGGCGGAGATGCCACCCAGTTGAAACTCTCCTACTACGACGCCGCACAGGGAACCTGGGTCATATTACCCACACAGGTCGACACCCAGGCAACTACGCTGACTGCCACAACCAATCACCTGAGTGTCTGGGCAGTCATGGTTTCCTCTTCAACTACCGGCGGGGCGTCATCTGCCGGGGCATCGGAAGGATCAACCTCCGCAACACCATTACCAGTTTCCGTGAATCTCCTGGCTCTCATTATATCCATCGCTGCAACATGCGCTAGTACCAGGAAACGGAAATGATTGCCAGGAACACGCATTTTTTTTTCATTCTATTCTGCGGGGCTCTTCTGATAGCCTCGGGTTTTTCGGTAATTCCTGTCGATGCAGGGACTACTACTACAATACAAATTTCCGGCAACCTCCCGTTTAACTTGTATAACATCTCGACCACCGGTATCGACACCAGCAACGCCACCGTCACCTGGAACACCAACGGTAATGCAAACAGCACCGTGGAATATGGCACAACAACCGGCTACGGCTCAACCAGCACAGACGCCGTAGCGACACGAACGCACGCCATCCGGCTCTATACGCTTTCCTCAGGAACGGTATACCACTACCGGGTCCTGTCAACTGCCTTCGACGGGGCCTCATCAACCAGTACCGATGCAACTTTCAAGACACTGTCCCCTGACGGCACCACCGTTGCGAACACCACGCAATCAACAAGCTTCACCGGGACCGCCGTGCAAACCACCGGAGGGGTTCAGAATGTCCAGCTCAATGTCTCCTCCACCTCGGGAACAACCCAGGTCTCAGGAAATACGGTCACCATCCAGAACCCCGGGAACGGATGGTCTAAACTGCAATATACCGGAGCAAACGTAACGAGTGAAGGGGGAAACCTCAGCATAGAGGGAATCCAGAGCGTCACCCTGGAGAGCGAACCGGTCACGGCAAGCCTTGGCGGGAATATCGGTACGGTCAGTACCCAGATCGAGATCGGCCTGACAGAGATGGTTCCCGATCTCTCCATCCAGCAGAACGTCATCCAGGGAGCAACCACAACAACGACAAATGCATTCCAGGTGGCGGCAGCGGGGAGCGACCTCGACATTAAAGCTATCGCATATACCGTGGAATTCAAAAATACAGAGACCCTGAACGCCAACCTGAACTCAGCCGGGGTTACCCTGAACCTGAGCGTCGATCACGCGTGGGTGGTTGCAAATGCGCCGGACGGCAATGTGAACAATATCAAGATCCTCAGGTTCGGCGACGACGGGACAAAAGAAGTCCTGAGTACCCGGTACCTCGGCAGCCAGGGTTCCACGGATTTCTTCGAAGCCACCTCTCCCCATGGCCTCTCGGTATTCGGCGTGACTGCGGTCACCACCAGCAGCGGTAACGGGGGCGGAAATGGCGGAGGAGGGGGTGGCAGTAGTGGTGGCACAAGCGGAAGCACGGATAGCGGGGGTAGCGGAGGCAGCATCGCGAGTTCCCTGCTTACCGGTCAGCAACCGGCCCAGATATCAGGAGTTCCTGCCGTGCAGCCGGGTCCGCAACCCGGACCGATAGAAAGTGCAGCTACAACAACCCGATCCTTATCGGTTGCAGGCTTAACCGTCACCCGGGAAAGCCAGGCAGTTCAGGTATTCAGCCTCGACACGGCTCAGGCAGAACAATCCGGTGCAACGATCACGGTCACCAATAACGAGATCGCCATCAGCCAGCCGGGATTCACCCTCACGATTGTCACGAGGGAAACGCCAACCCGTGAAAATGGCATACTTTCCGGTACCATAGAGCGTGTAGGGATACGTACCGCACCAGCATATGCCGACCTGGAGTTCGGCACGGTATCGGTAGCCATGGACGCTTCGCTCGACGCACTACCGGAGAATGGGGCTATAACGACTGCCATTTCAGATACCGTGTCCCCTGGAATGGAGGATATATTCCGGACCGCTGCAGTAAGCAATAACCTGCAGGTAGACGCGATAGCGTATATTGCCGGCATCGGGAAGACCAACGTTGCAGCAACCAGGCCTGCCAGATTAACCTTTACCATTCCCTCTGACTGGGTTACAAATCACGGGGGACCTCAGTCGATCATTATTGCACACTTCCCGGATCAGGGGAGCACGTCGCTCCTTCAGACGAATTATCTGGGTACCGACGCAGAGGGAACCATGACCTTCAGTGCACTCTCCCCTGCAGGACTATCCACGTTCGGGCTCCTTTCCGTACAGCCTCTTACCGGCAGCGTGCAGCCATCCAATATAACGAATGGTTCCGCTGCTGTGCCTCTCTCGATCAGCACAGACCTCCGGGGCCTCGCGTCATATCTCGGGAAGGCTGCCAGCGATAACCTCCTCCTGGTAATTTCCCTGATTATCATTCTCCTCTCTGCCGGCACAATCTTCGCAGGTTATTCTCTCTGGTCTCACCGGAAAAAGGACAATCGTAATCGCCCCAAAAACCGATGACTTTGAAAAACGGAACTCATTCTTTTTTATTCGGGGAATTTCCCCCGGTACTGCCTTCCATTTTTCCAACAAAAATATGCCGGAGGATAGATCTGAAATCGCCCAGTTTCTGCCGGATATATTTTTGTCCCGTCTCAGTCGGGTAATATAATTTGGATTTTCCCGACATTTTAGTATCCAGGTACCCTCTCTTCTGGAGATCGTAGAGCAGCGTATATACCCTGGCCTGCGGTACCTGCACATGGTAACGGCGTTGGATCTCGTGCATGATATCATAACCGGATATCGGTTCTTCCAGAAGGGAGAGAACCACAGGTTCCAGCGTTTTCTTTACCGTTTCATCGAGCGTGGCCTGGGGGACCACCGAAAACGAATCGGGCGAGAAAGAGGTATTCGGAAAGGAGATGAGCGTCCCGCTTCCCGTCAGCGCAATAATCCGGGATATGCCGGCAGAAAGATAGCTCATCATCCCGGGATCTACAGACTCCGTATAGAACGCAATAATTCCGGAAACTGGAGCCCCGTTTTCCCGGATGGCACGGACCAGATCCAGTATCGCCCGGACCTCATGCAACTCATATCTCTCAGAAAAATCGAGAATAAATCGTACGGGAATCGTTTTTAAGGTCTCCGGGCTTTGACAATAACGGGAAAGATTTTCACAGGTCTTTGACGTTTCCCCTGGTTTCAGGGGTACACGAACAAGGAGCCCCTGCTGGATCTCCTTCTGGAATTTTTTATGTGCCCTGGACCGGGAATAGGCAAACAGCAGGTTTCCCCCGGTTTTCAGGTATTTTTCAAGAACAATGGTGCACAATGTCTCCTTTATTGCAGGATCGGAGTAAAAAATGAGCGAGATTTCCCTGAAAATGTCGTTCAGGAGAAGTGTTTTGATCTCGGGAAGCCGGATAAATTCATCCGCAGCATTGGCAATCTGTACCGGTTCATCGGAAACGAGCGGATTTTCAGCAGCCTGTTTGATCGCAGATTTCTCCCGCTCGGCATTTTTTCGGGAGAGTGCGACCTCAATTGCAACCTTCAGGTCCCGGTCATCGAAAGGTTTTATAATATAACCATAGGGATCGACACCTTTGACCTTCTCAATAATCCCGTCATCGGAATAAGACGTAACAAATATAACCGGTATGTCAAGTTCCTCGCGGAGAACCCGGGCGGTTTCGATGCCATCCATAGTGCCGGGGATACCGATATCCATGAGGACGATATCCGGCACCTGCTGCCTTGCCTTCTCAAGCGCTGCATCGCCGGTTTTTACTGCACCCAGGGGAGAATAATGCAAATTTTTGAGAGCCAGCAGCATGTCCATACTGACAATATCCTCATCTTCCACGACGAGGACAGTTATCTGTGTCATGGAATTTCACCACCCGTACCTGAAAAATTCCGGTTTTTATTATGCAGCGATATGCTCCGTTTCCGGAGAGGGTTTCCGGAATATTGAAATGTCAGGTACAGCAGGAGAATATTTTCAGAATAATTAAGAGTTGTGTTTTGGTTTCGCAGAAAGATCCGTACCGGGATATACAATACTTTTCCGCACCGGAATCCGGATTACCCGCTGCGCAAAAGAGAACCCGGATCCCATAGGACTACGTACTCGTCGGCAATTTTCCTGAAAAATTCTGAACCCCGGAACCCAATCACTCAGCGAGTTTCATGACGTATTCATGGGCTTCAAGGGCAGCTTTTGCCCCTTCCCCGGCTGCAATGATGATCTGTTTTCCCCGGATGGATGAGACGTCCCCGGCTGCAAACGCACCCGGGATGCTGGTATGGCAGTTGAGGTCGATCGCGATCTCGTTTCTCTCGTTGAGTGCCAGGAATCCCTGGAGGAAATCGGTATTCGGGAGCCAGCCGATCTCGATAAAGAGACCATCGAGAACGAGCCGCTGTTCCTCACCGGTCGCAGTTTTCACAATAGTCGCACCTTCGAGATTCTTTTCCCCGTAAAGGGCTTTTACCTGGGTGCCCTCGTGTATCACGACATTGTCCTTCCGCTTCAGGATCCCGGCATATACACCGTCCGCTTTGATAGTGCTCCTCGCAATGAGTGCGACGGACTTTGCAATCTTCCCCATCTCGATTGCTGCCTGGACGGCTGAGTTCCCACCCCCGACTACCGCAACCTGTTTTCCCTTATAGAGCGGTCCGTCACAGGTCGAGCAGAGTGAAAGCCCCCTCCCAATGAACCGGCCTTCTTCCGGAACCCCGAGCATCCTCGGTTTGTTCCCCTGGGCAAAGATCACGGACTTCGAGGTAAACTTCCTCCCGGTTGCGGTGCTGAAGACAAAATTCCCGTCCTCCCGGGAAACGGATTCTATCCGGTCAAGTTCAAGGGTAACATGCAGTTCCCGCACCTGCTCCTCGAACCTCTTCATAAGATCCTCTCCCGTGATCATCCGGTATCCCATGTAATTGTCAATCCCCCAGCTCGCGAGCGCCTGGCCGCCGATATTCTCTGAAAGGATCAGCGTCTTGAGAAGCTTTCTTGCGCAGTACACCGCGGCAGTAAGTCCCGCCGGTCCAGCTCCGACAATCAGGACATCGTAAGTATCCCCTTCCGACTCGGTCCCGAATATTTCGTTCAGCCGCTGGACGTCAAAACCTACGATAACCTCATCGTCGACCGCGATCACGGGAACTCCCCGCTGCCCGGAGAGTTCGATCATCTTCCGGGCCTGCGCCTCGTCCCTGCCGACATCGATTGATTCGTACGGGACGGAATGCTTCTCCAGGAACGCTTTCGCCATCCTGCAGTACGGACAGTGCTCGGTCGAGTAGACGGTTACCTTCCTCATACCAGCGATGTCAGTGCAGGGACAGATAAACATGTTGAAGCTGCCCCACGCTTCGGGCGCAGTCTTTACAGGAACGAAAAGGTACAGAGACACCGGTTCGATAAGCTGATAGTTCGGAAGCGTTCAGAGTACATGCAGCTTCCCTCCGGGATACTGCGGGCTCGTGACCAATGGCAGGCAGGAAGAAAGCGGAAACCCCCCGTCGGGCATCCCGGCCCGCACCGGATACGGCATTTTTTACTTCACCGGATACCCGTCTCGCCATTTACCAGGAAGATTTCACACGGACAGGTTCTCTTCCGGATGGATCGGTCGATCTCATCGTAACATCCCCTCCCTATAACGTCGATATCGAATACGCCTCGGTCCGGGACGGGATCACGTACGGGGATTACCTCATTTTCAGCAGGAAATGGCTTACCCGGGCGTACGAACTTGCAAAACCCGACGGACGGTTATGTCTCAATATTCCCCTGGACAAAAACAAAGGAGGCCAGCAGAGCGTGTACGCCGATCTGACCGGGATCGCAAAGGAGATCGGCTGGCACTATCATGCAACCATAATCTGGAACGAAGGAACCATATCACGGAGGACGGCATGGGGTTCCTTTGCAAGTGCAAGTGCCCCCTATGTGATAGCTCCCGTGGAAACTATTGTCATCCTGTACAGGGATCACTGGAAAAAGGATACCCGGGGTATTTCTGACATCTCGAAGGAAGAGTTCATTGAATGGACGAACGGGCTCTGGACTTTCAACGGTGAGAAAAAATCCCGTATGGGACACCCGGCCCCGTTCCCGGTCGAATTGCCCCGCCGGTGCATCCGGCTTTTCAGTTATACCAGCGATATCGTCCTCGACCCGTTCCTGGGGAGCGGGACGACCCTTGTTGCCTGCCGGGATACCGGTCGGAGAGGAATCGGGTTTGAGATCGATCCCGGGTACTGCGGGATTGCAAAAAGCCGGATCCTTGAAGGTACGGATCTGGCAATTTGAGGGGCGGGAGAATATTCGCCCAATAATTTAAGCGTATTTTCCAAACCATTAAGTATCGTCCTGCCAAAAATACACCGATATTTCCGCGGACCGGGAATCTCTGAAATCCCGTCCCCACCAGGTATCAAGGTTATTCATGCAGCAATCAGGATTCATGTTCCGGGCTTTCGTCATCGTTCTCTCCACGCTCCTAACCGGAGTTCCGGCTTCCGCAGACATTTCCGGAATGTCGAGCACCATCGTGCCCTCCGGTTATTACAGCTTCAATGAGATGACGGGAGAGAAAGTCTTCGATTCTTCCGGAGATAGTCACTTTGGGCTGGCGTACAGCAATTTTTCCCGGATTCCGAACGGCAACTGCGGGAACGCCCTGCTGTTCAACGGCCGGGACAGCTACGTAGTCCTCCCGTCAACAACGGATAACCACCCGAAGAACCAGGTAACGGTTGAACTCAGGTTTCTCATCAATAATCTCACCGATGCCCCGATGGTCTCGACCCTCAGGGACGGCGGATACCGTCTCGGGTTCGGGGATGGGAACGATCTCTGGTGGACCGTAAACGTGGGGGGAACGGATGTCTCGGTTCCCCTCCGGCACGAAGAAATTTCCCTGGATACATGGCACCTGGTTGCCGGGACCTATGACGGCCAGCAACTGAAAATCTTCCTTGACGGGAAAATGCTGGCCTCAAAGAAAGCGGCGGGCTCCATCCGGTACGCTTACAATAACCCTGTCATCGCGGGTGCGGAAGCCGGAACAGATACCGCAGGCAGCCCGGCTCCCGGATCGCCCTATTTCGCGGGTGCACTCGATGAGCTCCGCATCTACCCCCTTGCCCTTACGAACGGCATGGTGATTGACGACATGGTGAATACCTGCACGCCGGCAACCGGATCCGTACATCTCAACCTCACACCGGCGGGAACTCCCGTTGGAACGCAGGAACACTCCCCGGAATCCATCACTCTGGCTCCGGGGGAGAACCGGACCAGTATGTTCCGGATCGATTCTGCATCTTCCGTCCCGGCCTGGAACATCACGGTTCCGGCCGGAACGCTTCTCTCGGTTTCGATGGCTGATCTCCCGGCCACCTATACTGACACCTGGGAGATTGCGATAGGGAGCAACGGGAGCACGGTCGCAGAAACCACCTGGACTTCAGCGGGATCCCCATCTGCATTCGCAGTAATCCCGACCGGAAATGCTGAGGTAACGGCCCGGTACCGGAACGGGGAGAACCGGTTCCCGGCACACCTGTCAGTACAGTTCGAGAGTCTTCCGGCTCCCCCCCTTCCTCCTGAAACCGCAACACCGCAGGGCCCCGCACCGGATACCGGACTTATCTCCTGGGCCCTCGCCGGCGTAGGGACGGTTGCAGTCTTCATCGGGATCGTTTGGATCCTTCTGAAGCGAAAAGAGCGGAAACTCAGGGTATTCCGGAAATAACCAGAGCCGATTATGTTCCGGGCAACAAAAAAAGAGTTTTTCAGGGCAGGTCCGGATCAGAGCTGGATTTCCCGGAACTGTTTCCCGAGCACCCCGCAGATCGGACACCTCTCAGGAGCTTTTCCGAATTCTATATTGCCGCAGATCGGGCAGAGGAATACCTTATCCGCTGCGGCAAGATCCTTTCCCGCCTTCACAGCTTCAAGGGCCTTTGCGTACAGCCCGGCATGAACCTGCTCTGCTTTCATCGCATGGGTAAATGCAAGTACCGCTTCCGGTTTCTTCTCGGCATCCGCAGTCTTCATAAAACCCGGGTACATCTCGGTGAACTCGTGCGTTTCGCCAGCGACACTTCCTACGAGGTTCTCTTCGGTCTTCCCGATTGCCCCAAGAACAACGAGCAGCTTCTTTGCGTGAATTGCCTCTGCTTCTGATGCGGCCTTGAACAGTTTTGCAACGTTCCTGAACCCTTCTTTCTCTGCTTTTTCGGAGAAAGCCTGGTACTTCCGGTTTGCCTGCGATTCCCCGGCAAACGCTTCCATCGCATTTTCCTTGGTTGCCATGCAGGATTGTGGCACACGCCCGCACATAAAGATTCGTGAGTGGTACCCCGGGAAAGCGAGGATCAGGTACCAGCATTTTTAATGAACCGGCCCGAACAGGAAAATACCAACCATACCAACCGAATCGATGGCAGGAAACAGATGGCCAGACGTACCATGAAAGATCTTCCGGACTGCGACCGTCCCCGGGAGAAGATTGCACGGAACGGGGCGGCGTCACTCAGCACCCGGGAACTTATCGCAGCCGTACTGGGCAGGGGAATTTCAGGAAAGGATGTCTCCCTGCTTGCAGCGGAAATCGAGGAATGTATCGGGGATAACCCGGATCTCCTCTCGTACCGGGACCTCTGCAATATCGATGGGATGGGTGCGGCAAAGGCATCCCAGGTACTCTCCTGCCTGGAGCTGGGCAGGAGGTATTACCGGAAGAACGATCCGGAGAAGATCCGGGTTACTCATCCCCGGGACATCCTCCCGCTCGTCTCAGATATCCGGACAAAAAGGCAGGAACATTTTGTCTGCACGACCCTGAATGGTGCGGGAGAGGTGATCGATACCCGGACGATAACAGTCGGCCTTCTGAACCACAGCCTGGTCCATCCCCGGGAAGTCTTTGCGGATGCCATAACGGACCGTGCGGCATCGGTCATTCTTATCCATAACCACCCTTCGGGATCGCTGGAGCCGAGCCCGCAGGACCGGGCCGTGACCGAACAGATTCTCCGGGCAGGCGAGATCCTTGGCATCCAGGTTCTCGATCATATCATTGTAACGAAAGACGGGTACCTGAGCATGAAAGAGCGGGGATTCCTTCCCTAACCGGAATTTCCAAGAGAGAAAAATTCAGGCGCCGGATTCAAGGACTGCCTTTCCCAGGTCGAACCCTTTTTTGTAGGCTGCGTCCAGGAGACCGGGTTCATCTGCGACATTTCGGATACGGTCCATGTCGTTCCTGAAGAGTTCATCCCAGTAGGCAACATCGATGATATCAAAAAACGCCAGCACGGTCAGCTTTGCGCCGTCAAACACATTCGGAACGTTCATCCCGGCAATACTGATAAAGAGTCCCTTTCTCCCGTTCCTTCGTTCTTTTGAAATAAACGACTGCTTTCTCCCGTATTTCGCCATGTAAAAGACCTGGAACCGGTCTATGAACGATTTCAGCTTTCCCGGAATACCGTACGTCATGATCGGGGTCGCAACGATCACGCCGCCTGTTTCCTTCATCTTCTGGTAGTAGGGTGTCACCTCATCGATCTGTTCGCAGGTCTCGTGGGTATTGCAATAGAAGAGCTCCATGCAGGGACCGAATTCGAGCGACGGAACATCCACGACTTCGACCTCGCATCCGGCATCCCTGGCACCCCTGACAGCCTGTTCAAGGAGCTTTGCTGTGTTGCCATGGGGAAGCGGGCTCCCCAGGAGAGCGATGATGGTTCCTGGCATACGGGAATATTCCAAACAGGGAGGTATAAGGATTCCGAATGGGGTGCCGGCTGGCGTTTATCCGGCATACCAGTGACACTATCACAACGGATAAATAATTGGGGCGTAAAGGACTTTTCAGGTGAATTATTTGGCAGACAAACAAGTCGCAACGGCAGGATCGAAAGTCGGACCGGGAAAATACGTATGTCTGGACTGCGGGAAGGAGTACACGCTCGACAAAAGCGAGCAGGACCTCAGGAAATGCCCGGCCTGCTCCTGCGAAGAGTACCAGTGTTTCCCGATGACCCATATCAGGCCTGACATCAAGACTCCGGAAGATGCCAAAAACCCGCCGCGCCGGGGTAAGAGTCTCCAGTAACGGGGACACTTCAGCTTCCCGGGTATCGCACGATGAACAGGTCGGGGTAATCCCGGTATCCCTTTTTCTGGAGCGCGTCCGGAGACTGGCGGGAGTAGCCTGACAAGGACGACAGGTCGCGGATTTGTATGGTGAACGTAGAAAAAGAAGGCCAGGTTTTCCGGTGTGATATCTGCGGGAACGTGGTCGTAGTGAAGGTAGCCGGCGGCGGAGAACTTATCTGCTGCGGCGAACCGATGCAACTTCAGGATGAGTGAATCCGGTATGGCAGCAAAAGCGGCAAAACCAACACGGGCAGCACCGAAAAAGACAGTGGTAACGCCCTCCAAAGAGAAGGATCTGAAGAGCCTTGAGAAGAAGATCGGAAAAGTCCCCAAGTTTTTCCGGGACCTGACTACGAAAGAGCCGGAGATGTTCGACCTCGTGATGAAATTCGAGCAGCATATCTGGGATGACGGGGCAATCACGAAACAGACCAAGAAGCTGATTGCAATTGCAATCGCCGCATCCCTCCGGGACCAGCATGCAGTCCGGGCACAGCTTGCCGGGGCTGCAAAACTCGGGCTCACGAAGGAGGAGATCGAGGAAGCTCTCCGGATAGCGTTCCTGCTGGCAGGTATGCCTGCATACGTGTACGGTCGGGCACAGCTCGATGAAGTGATGAAATAAAAAAGAAAAATTTCAGTTATCTTTTTTCTTCCGGCCGTCTGCCCCCAGGGCAAACACCGCACCCACGAGGCCAACGGCACTGATTCCCACGATCAATGAGACCGGGGACTTCCTGGTGGCCTGATCGCGTGGTGCGACGTCCGGGTTGAGGGATTTTGCCTGGGCAAACGCTTCATTTGCTTCGGTGGTCCTGCCGAGGTTCTTCAGAACGGTCCCATTGACGTACCACGCGTCGGCGTTCTGCGGTTCCAGGGAGACCGCTTTCCCCGCAGCGGTGAGAGCATTATCGTACTGCGCGAGGCCGTTATAGGCGACCGCCGTGTTTATCCAGGCATCTGTGAAGTCCCCGTGCAGGGCAGTTGCATTATTCAGGGGAGATACCGCCTCGCTGTACCTGCCAAGGCCGTTCAAAGCCCAGCCCTGGAGATTGAGAGCTTTCGTGTAGTTGGCGTCAATAGCGACTGCACTATTGCTTGCGTTCAGGGTGCCCGTAAAGTTGCCCAGGTACTTGTACGCAAGGGCTTTATTGTACCAGGCCATTTCCATCGTGGAATCATACTTCGTGGCATTTTCGGCAGCAAGAAGCGCTTTATCGTACTGTTTCAAGTTGAGATAAATTCCTACTTCGTCATTCCAGGCATTTGCGTACGTGGGATCAATTGCAAGTGCCTGTTCTTCCAGGATAAGTGCCTGGGTATAGTTTCCTGCGACGATGAACTCAATAGCCTGGTTTTTGAGGTTTTCTGCAAGCGAAAGTTTTTCCGTAACATTCAGCGTTTCTTCAGGGGAACCTGGAGAATCTGCACCGAGTACAGGTGAGATCAACGCAACGAGAAGAAAGATTGCGAGGACCATGAGAGACAACCCCGATCGTTTCATGCGTACTAATGATGAGAAAATCCTATATATGCTTCATGGAATCCCTCCCGTACCCGGTCAGGACCCAATCCTTTTTAGCAGGGAAATGGAGAGGATGATACTATGATCCGCGTCCTCGCACTGGCAACGAGCCCCCGCCGCCAGGGGAACTCCGAAACGCTCCTGGACTGGACGATCGATGCGATGCGGCAGGAACCTCACGTATCTGTTGAAAAGGTGGTACTCAGTGATGCAAACGTCAATCCCTGCCGGGGATGCAATGCCTGCGAACGGCTGAACAAATGCATCCTGCGCGACGGAATGGACATCCTTCACGACAAAATCATCGAGGCCGATGTGATCCTCCTAGCATCGCCAATTTACTGCATGGGTCTCTGTTCCCAGGCAAAGGCGCTCGTGGACCGGGCCCAGGTCTTCCGGTCCAGGAAATATGTCCTCAAACTCCCGGTCGTTCCCCCGGAGCGAATCGGGAAACGCCTGGGGGTTTTCCTTGCAACCGCAGGCCAGACCTGGGACTATGTTTTTGATGCGGCAATTCCCTCGGTGAAATGCTTCTTCCACGTAATCGAGATAAAAAATTCCGATATAAAATACCTGATGGTGAACGGGGTCGACGAAAAAGGAGCAATTGCCCGCCATCCGACCGCAATAACCGATGCGGAAGCATTGGGAAAAGCGGTCATATCAGAAGCGGAAAAGCGGCTTCAGGGCTGATCCTGCAGAGGGTCCGGATCCAAATCGGTCGGTATCGCAACGTGCCAGATCGCCGAGATCGGGACGGGAGATCCAGGACCGTCACAGCGCAGGAGAAGGGCATCCCTCTGATTAAAAAACCGGGATATATCGGGATTAGAACAGGCTTAGGTGGAACACATAATAGTACGACCCGATAAGGACACCGAATGCGGCGATGAAAAGAGCCGCAAAGACCGCCGGGTTCCAGGCAAGGACCTTTTTCCCGTCAAGGATACTGACGGGCAGCATATTGAATGCCGCAAGGGTGGCATTCACGAGGAGTCCCGCACTCCCGAGAAGTCCTATCACTGCCGCAGCAATTCCCGTAAGCGCCCCTGCCGCAAAAAAACAGGCTGCAAAGGGTATGCAGAGGAGAAGGTTCGTCAGGGGTCCTGCCGCCGAGATCTTCCCGTTCTGCTCTTTTGTGATATTGTATCCTGCAATAAGGGTGGCACCGGGAGCTGCAAAGACCACATGGACCAGTGCCGCAAGGGCGACCGCTATCACGAGCATGATATTGTCCCTGCGGAACTCTGCCCAGAACCCGTACCTGATAGCCGTGAATTTATGCGCCATCTCATGGAACGCGAACCCTATTCCTGCGGTCAATAGGGCAAAGATAAACGAAACCAGAAGGACGAGCACGGAGCTGAACAGGGAACTGTCCTTGTATATATTCGCTATCGCGCTCATGTCAAATATCTGGGGAAAGATAAACGCAAACGCTATAGAGAGCGCAAACCAGGCAATGAGAAGGTCGATGAGTTCGGGACGGCTGATACGTTCAAGCATGGAAGTACTCCGGTATTACAAGGGTTTCAAAGCTTAAATCGCTTGACCCGGACGATGCGGGTTTTCTTGTGGCTTCCCTCTTTCTCTCTCCAGAAAAACATCAGGAGAACAAATACGATTCCCGCTGAGGTAACTGCGTAAAAGAGACTTACCATATCGGAAAAACGTACTCCCATAAGCGTGCCCAGCTGCTGGCGGAAGAACGGGCTGCTCATGCTGTACGAAACCCAGCCGATGACGAGCGCCGCGAGGATCGAGACTGCCCCTTTCTTATCGCCCATTCGCATACCGGGATGATTTTCAACCGGAACGGTAAGAACCCTTTGGCCGGTGGCAGAGAAAAGAGAACACTCTCCGGACAGACACTTTATTGAGCCAGTACTGCGATGTACGAGACATACGCATGACGCTCGCAGCAATGAGAGACGAGATGGGCGCGATAGATAAAGAGATCATACGGCTGATCAGCCGCCGCCAGCAGATTGCCGGAAAAATTGCCCGGCTGAAACAGAAGGCCGGGATACCGGTTCACGACGAGGCCCAGGCAGGAGAAGTCCTGAAACGGGCATTTGACCGGGCGGCAGAAGAGAAAATAGATCCCGTATCGGTCCGGAACATTTTCTCCATCCTTGTCACGATGAGTGAGGAGCGGCAGCGGGAGTGCCTGGGTAACGGGAATCTCCCCTGAGGACCCCCTCTCCACGGCATCCCGCAGTTTTCTCTTTTCCTGCCTATCGTAAAAATACGAGCATAACAATTCCGGTTACCAGAAGAACGACACCAGATACCAGCCGCAGCCTGCGCATATTTCTTGCCCGCCAGCCTTCTGCATCCTTGACCGGGAGGCCGTAATACACGGCAACAATCACAATGATGAGCGGGAGGATGAAGATCATGTTGTAGAGTACAAGGTAGGAAAGACCCTCGGCGAAGGTCATACTGCTGCTGATGAGGTTCAATACCGAGAAATAAATCGCCCCGGTACAGGGCATCTCGAAGAGGCCGACCAGGAGGCCAAGAATGAAGGATGCAGGCACTGATGCGGATTCCGCATATTTTTTGATGAGACCCCCCGCGGCGGCAGGGATCCTGAGGAGCGGGGGGTTTCCTTCGGAAAAAGCGTCCCGCAGGGAGAGAATCCCAGCAACTATTGCTATTCCTGCCGCAAGGAGATAGATCTCTTTTGCGAGGCCCGAAGACCGGATTCCTGCGAATATTCCGAGACCTGCCAGGAAATAGAGAATAAAGATCGCAAGGGTGTACGCAAAGCCACAGTCAAGGGCTTTTCTCCGGTCCCCAACCGCGAGGATGGTGACGATGAGAAAAACAAGGACGGCAAGGGCGCAGGGATTCAGGCCGTCCGCAAACGCTGCCGCAAGAACAAGGGGGATGGTGATTGCCGTTATCCGGACCACAGGTTCACTCCCGGTCGGGACAACAGGGCCGGTCCCATTTTCCGAAAGACCTGCATTCCGTTCTTCATCGAGGAGGATAGCTTCCAGGTTCTTCCGGATCTCAACATCTCCCAGGAGAACCTTGTTCCCGACAAGGAGCATCGGCACCCCCGGGTCCGCAATCCCGAACTTCTGGCTCACCAATTCAAAGAGCCTGCGGTTCGTTTCATTCGCGGATACTTCCATATCCACCAGGCGGACAGCTGGATACTTCGCCATCAATTCATGGATAGTCTCCTCCGCATTCGCGCAATGGACGCAGGTCGATGACTCAAAGAGGTACAGCGTTACCGTCTTTTCCGATGCGTGGGAAAGTACCGTACTATTGGATTCCGCAAGGACTGCCGGTACCACCGCAAGGAGAAGGAGCAGAACAAATATCCCGGAACGAAGTACCGGAAACCGGAACGGGGTGGAAACGGGGGAATTCATGAGAGTATCTGCCGTCCCGGCTCTAAAGTGTAAACATAGTACCCACACCATCCAGGGTGAAGAGTTCCAGGAGGAGGTTGTGCGGCGCGTTTCCGTTGATGATATGGGCGTACGGAACCCCGTTCTTCACGGCATCCATCAGGGATTTCACTTTCGGGATCATCCCGCCGCTGAGGGTCCCGTCCTGAAACATCCGTTCGGCTTCTGCAAAGGTAAGCTGCCGGTACAGTTTCGTGCGCTCCTCATCCATGACCCCGTCCACATCAGTCATGCTGATGAGTTTGCAGGCCCGTAACGCGATCGCTATCTCCCCTGCCGCCGTATCTGCGTTAATGTTGAGGTTGTTCCCGAACCTGTCGATAGCTATCGGTGAGACAACCGGGATGTAATCCGAATCGAGAAGGGCGATGAGGAGCTCCGGCTTTACCATCTCGATCTCCCCAACATGGCCGAGATCCACCTCTTCCTCTTTTCCGCCGATCGTTACCTTCTGGCGTTCCATCTTCCGGGCAAGGATCATGTTCCCGTCGGTCCCGGAGAGGCCGACCCCCTTGCCGCCGCATTTCGATATGAGGGAGACAATATTGCTCTGGATCTTCCCTACCAGGACCATCTGGGCGACTTCAAGCGTATCCTCATCCGTAACCCGGAGCCCTCCCACAAACTTCGGTTCCTTCCCAAGCGCTTTCATCTTCTCGGTAATCTCGGGACCGCCCCCATGCACCAGCACTACCCGTATTCCAACGAACTGGAGGAGAACGGCATCCCGGATTGCATCTTCCAGGATGACAGGGTCTACCATCGCATGGCCTCCAAGCTTGACCACCATTGTCTTCCCGTGGAACTGCTGAATAAAGGGGAGTGCCTCCATCAGGACTTCTTCGCGCTTCATGTCGTGTACCTGCCGTTGATATCCACATATTTTTCGGTAAGGTCGCAGCCCCAGGCAGTTGCGGTCCCGGAACCTGCCGCAAGATCGAGTTCGAAGATGACCCGGTCTTTGCGCATCGCTTCCTTAGCCCGGGTCAGATCCGCTATGATCTCGCCGCACTTTACGAGCGGGAACTTCTCCGTCCCGTCACTGATCCAGAGGGAAAGGGCATTCGGATCGAATTTCACCCCGGCCCGGCCTGCCGCTGCAACGACCCGGCCCCAGTTCGGGTCCATGCCGTAGACCGCGGTTTTCACAAGGGGAGATCCTATCACGGTTCTTGCTACAGCCGCTGCTCCTTCCTCATCAGGAGCGCCCCGGACAATTGTCTCGATCAGCTTGGTCGCCCCTTCACCGTCCCGGGCAATCTGTTGCGCAAGGCTCATGCAGCATTCCTCGAGCGCTGTCTGGAACTCTGCCTCTTTTACGCTCCCTGCTTTTCCTGTCGCGGTCAGGATCGCAATATCGTTCGTACTGGTATCTCCGTCAACAACGACCCGGTTGAACGACCGGCGGGTTGCAAGCCGGAGGGCTTCCTGGAGTTTTGCCGGGGCAACCTCGGCATCCGTGTAGATGAACGCGAGCATCGTTCCCATGTTGGGAGCAATCATCCCGCTGCCTTTCGTGATCCCGCCGACCGTAAAACCATCTTTCCGAATAACGGCATGTTTCTGGAAGGTGTCCGTCGTCATGATGCCCTTGGCTGCCAGCTCCTCAGCCTCACCGCTCCGCTCCAGTTTCGGGGCGATTGCCTCACACTGTTTCCTGATGAGCGGCAGGTCGAGATACCGGCCGATGACCCCGGTACTGCCAATCCCGATCCCGGCCGGATCGATACCGAGTGCGTGAGCCGCGATATCTCCCATAGCAACCGCATCCGTGTATCCCCGCTTCCCGGTATAAGCGTTCGCACAGCCGCTGTTCACGATGACTGCTTCCAGCAGGCCTTTTTTAATCCGCTCCTGCATGAGCGTGACCGGGGCAGCTTTCACAAGATTCTCGGTAAAAACCCCTGCTGCCGATCCTTCCGCCCGTATCAGGGCTAGCCCGAATTTTCCTTCCTTGACGCCGTATGCCGTGACGCCCTCAACCGCACAGATGCTCTTCATGATTTCTCCCCGTTTCGCGTGTATTCTCTGGTTATTCCGGAATTCTGATTTTATCTGGAAATTGGTGTTTTTTCCCGGTTGATCCGGCACAATTGTTGTTTTCCTGCCAGCTCCCGCCAGTCCGACTTCTTCTTTCGACTGGATTACGGCAGTACACCCCCGACTGCAAGGCCGTCTTTCTCGTCAAGGCCGCACATCAGGTTCATGTTCTGGATGGCCTGGCCGCTCGCTCCTTTCACCAGGTTGTCTATCGCGGATACTACAACGACCCGGAGACCTTCGCTCTCGATTGCGATATCGCAGAAGTTGCTGCCCCGGACCGCTGACAGAAGCGGCTTTTGCATCCGGACAAAAAACTCATCCTTGTAGAAATTCCGGTACATCTGCTCGACCTCGGCGGTCTCCATCGGTTCGCTGAGCAGGATATGGGCGGTTGTCAGGATCCCCCGGTTGACGGGGACCAGATGGGGCGTAAAGTAACACTTCGCTTTCGAGCCAAGGAACCCGAGCTCCTGTTTCATCTCCGCAAGGTGCCGGTGGCTCGTCCACTTGTAGGGTCCGATATTGTCCGCCACGTTCGGGTAATGGGTAGTCGCAGAGGGATTGTCCCCTGCTCCCGATACTCCGGTCTTTGAATCATAGATCACGGTATGGGCATATTGGGCGAGAGGTGCTGCCGCGAGCGTTGCGCCCGTGGGGAAGCAGCCCGGGTTTGCCACGAACTTTGCGCCCCGGACATCCTTCCGGTGCAATTCGGGAATCCCGTAGGGAGCTTCAAAGTAATCGGTATGGGTGACACCGTACACCTTCTCGAAGACGTCCTTCGGGAGACGGTAATCCGCGCTCAGGTCCACCACCCGTATGCCGCGATCCAGGAGCGGCCGGGCATATGCCATCGCCGCCGTGTGCGGCACGGCAAGGAATGCAACATCCGCATCGATGGCATCTGCCGCCGGGTTCGTGAACCTGAGGTCCGTAAAACCCCGTATCTGGGGATGGACCTCGGCAACCGGTGCCCCGGCAAGTTTCCGCGAGGTTGCACAGACAACTTCTGCTGAGGAGTGGCAAAGCAGGAGCCGGAAGAGTTCGCCGCCTGCATACCCGGAAGCCCCGATGATCGCGATCTTCATAATAAACTATTCCGGTTTTCTGGGAATAATATTTTGTACGGGATGGTGACACCGGTACCCCTGCTATCCTGATCAGTGGTGAAGAGAAAAGGCTGAATCCCGGGGAAACGCAGGATAGCCGCCTCGTTTCGGTGGTCCTAGACCCGGGGACTTTTCAGGTACTTCTGGTACAGGCGCTGACCGAGCACCTCGATCCTCCGGTTCTCCTCCAGGCCTTTGAGAAGTTCGTCCGGGAGCTTGGATTTCCCAAGGGTTGCCCCGGCATATGCCCCGCAAATCAGGCCAATCGTATCTGTGTTGCCGCCGACATTCACGGCAACCGTGAGAAGGTCTTCGGGATTCGGGTACCTGCCGATGAGGAAGAGGGCCAGGGGTACTGTCTGGTACACCGAGAGATCGTTTCCGATGCGGAGAATTGCCGATTCGACCGGTTCGTGGTTCTTTTCGAGCGTAAGCGCTGATTCGATCCGGGTCCCAAGAGTCTGGTCTTCGGCGGATGCCCGGCGGGAGGCTTTTGCCAGGGGATCGCCATCTCCTTCGATTGCGGAATGGATAAGGATCGCAGTTGTCGCAAGCGCCGCATGGACCGCAGGATGGGAATGGGTCACCGCACAGGCAAGGGACGCCCGTTCGGTAAGCTCCCGGGGGTCGCGGTATGCAAGGGCGAATGGGATAGCAAGGCTGATGCACCCTGATGTGGTCGAATTGACTGCCGTCTTTTCGACACCGTTTGCCAGCCGCTCGCAGGCACTCGCAACCGAACCGTCCGGGTACCGCAGGATTCCGCGCTCGAAACTGTCCCGGAGTGCTGCCCCGTATTTCTCAACGGAAAACCTGCCGTCGGCAAGAAGAGTCCCGGCAAGGATCATCAGTTGGGTGTCGTCCGTATATTGCCCCGGCAGGAGGTCCTCATTCGGATGACGCCGGATCGGTTTTGCATACCCGCACCGCATCCGGTGCAGGGAGGGGATGCTTCCTTCTGAGGCCATTCCCAGCGCGTCGCCAATTGCCGCACCGAGAATGCAGCCCGTGAACTTCTCCTCCAGTTCCTCCTTTTTTACCTTCTCCACCATATCAGCTTGTACTTATCCCGCCTCGTTACATAAGGATACTGCCCGGCGGAGCATTTGCCGGAAATTCACAGGATTTTTCCGGTGGGAAGATAGGGCACCGGGTACCGTAATTAGAATGTATAATATGGTACCGCCATAAACCTCTTTGGCATCATGCCGGAAGGTAAGGCCCCCGTTTTTCACGGAGTGGGAAAGTCACTGGGGCTCGTATTCGGGGATATCGGGACGAGCCCCATCTATACGCTTACCGTACTTGCTCTTCTTGTAACCCCTACCCTTCCCAACATCCTCGGCATTCTCTCCCTCATCATCTGGACCCTCATAATCCTTGTCGGCATCCAGTATGCCTTCCTTGCCATGCATCTCGGTTACAAAGGGGAGGGCGGGACCATCGTGCTCAAAGAGATCCTGGTCCCGCTCTTAAAGACCGGCCGATCGATAACCTTTGTAACTGTCCTCTCCATTATCGGGCTCTCCCTGATGATCGGTGACTGCGTCCTTACTCCGGCTATCAGTATCCTGAGTGCGGTCGAAGGGTTCCGGCTCGTCCCCGGAATAGGAAAGGTAGACCAGATTGTCCTGGTCTTTATCGCGGCACTCATCACCATCGGCCTCTTCTATTTCCAGAAACGAGGCTCAGAGAAGGTCGCCCGTGCATTCGGTCCCGTTATGATGATCTGGTTCGTGGTCCTTGCCGCCACCGGACTCTTCTCCCTGGTCCAGGCCCCGGAGATCCTTGTTGCATTCAATCCGGTGTACGCCGTCACGTTCTTTTTCACTCATGGGATAGCCGCGTTCTTCATCCTGTCCCAGGTCATTCTGTGCGCAACCGGCGGGGAGGCCCTGTTTGCAGATATGGGGCATCTGGGTAAGGAGCCCATCCGGCGGGCCTGGATCTTTGTTTTCATTGCACTCTGCCTGAACTATCTCGGCCAGGGAGCCTACCTCCTCACCCACCCGCAGGCACAGAATATCCTCTTCGAGATGGCCTACAACGAGGTCAGTATCCTCTATATCCCGTTCCTTATCCTGACTATTGTGGCGACCGTAATCGCGTCGCAGGCGGTCATCAGCGGGATCTTCTCCATCGTGTACCAGGGTATCACTACCCACATCCTCCCGCTTCTCAAGATCGAATACACTTCGAGCGAACTCCGGACCCAGATCTATATCGATTCCGTAAACTGGTTCCTCTGTATTGCCGTTCTTTATATCCTGTTCACGTTTGAGTTCTCGGAGCGGCTTGCCGGGGCGTACGGTCTTGCGGTAACCGGGACGATGATGATAACCGGGATCATGATGATCCTGATCTTCTTCCTCAGGAAACAGTGGTTCCGGTTCCTGGTCGCAATCGGTGTGACCCTTGTAGACATGGTTTTCTTCCTCTCCACAACCACAAAACTTCCTTATGGTGGGTACTGGTCGCTGATCCTTGCAGCAATACCGTTCGGCATCATCTTGGTTTACACAAATGGGCAGAGGAAACTGTACCAGGCCATCAACCCGATGGATCACGACGAATTCTTCCGGAAGTACGCAACCGCGTATGTCCAGCTCCGGAAGATTCCGGGAACTGCTATCTTTTTTGCCCGGGATCTCAATAAGATTCCAACCTACATCACCCACACCATCTTCCAGAATGACATCCTGTACGAGGACAACGTGTTTGTCTCCATCAATATCCTTGAGCGGCCGTTCGGTCTTGAGTGGAAGTTCGGGGATGAGATTGCACCCGGGCTCCGGGTTTTCCACATCGATTACGGATATATGCAGATGATCGATCTCAAGAAGATCCTGAGGGATGCGGGAATCGAGGAGAAAGCAATCTTCTACGGCATGGAGGAGATCGTGACCGACAATATCATCTGGAAGATCTTCTATGCAATAAAAAGGCTGAGCCCCTCCTTTGTATTGTTCTACAAACTCCCGCCGGAGAGAATCCACGGTGTGGTAACGAGAGTCGAGCTCTAGATTCCGGGCGTGACGCCCGCTTACAAAAAATCTGCCGATGTACAGGCAGGATGGAGAGGATATGGACCCTTCACAGAAAAAATGGATTGCGTTCTCGGTCGTCCTGAGCGCGATCATCCTTGCGGTGATGCTGGCGCTCACCATCAATGAGAATACGTTCGAGTACCTCCGCCAGATGAGCCCCGTCTATCTTCTCCTTGCAGTCTGTCTCCGGGTCGGCTCCCTGTTCTTCTGGGCGTTCCGGCTCCAGCTGATGAGCAGGGGACTTGGGTACACGGTGAAATTCGCCCCGGCGTTCAATATCGTGCTTGTGAATCTTCTTGCGGGAGCTGTCACACCGGGGCAGGTCGGCGGGGAACCGGTCCGGGTTCACGGCCTCTCCCAGGAAGGAGTGAAGGTTGGGGACGCGACGGCGGTCGTCCTGATGGAGCGGGTACTCGACGGGGTTATCCTCACGCTGATCAGCATTTTCGCTATCGTCTTCCTCGAATATTACTGGAGTTCCCTCGCTATCGAGTTCCTGGTCCTCTTCATTCTCGGGTGGGTGATGATGGTCGGGCTTATCCTCGGCCTGGTATATCTTGTCCTGCACCCGGATAACCTGAAACGGATCGTAGCACGTATCGGGAACTGGTGGGAGCGGCGTTCGAAGAAGCAGGAGGACGGGGAGAAGGCGAAGACCCGGTTTGCGAAGATAGACATGGAGATCGATAACTTCCATGAAAGTATCATGACCTTCATGAAGGCCGGGCGTTCGGGAATATACGGTGGCGCTCTTATGACCGCTCTCTTCTGGATCTCCGAGTTCATGGTGGCTTCCCTCCTCCTCATGGGCCTCGGCCTCCAGCCATACGTGATCCAGTCGTTCTTCTTCCAGCTGATCATCGCGGTCGTGAATATGGCGCCCCTGACCCCGGGTTCTGCGGGAATTGCGGAGATCTCGGCTGCATCCCTGTATGCCCTGATCGTGCCTTCATCGCTCCTGGGAATCTTTGTCGTCCTCTGGCGCCTGCTCCTGTATTATTTCAATATTTTCATCGGGATTTTTGCCGGGATTTTCATCTTCAAGAACAGTATGTTCGGTGAGAAAAAGCAGGAGACTCCCAAGGAAGTCGAAAACAAGTGAGCCAAAGCGCTGCTCTCAGGAGGCTCCCGTCAGCACGGCTCACGACTGCTGCAGAACAGGTTCGCTGCAACCCGTGTGCCGGAGCAGGAATACCTGCCTCCGTGCAAATGACGGGATTCCCATCCCGCCGTGAGCAGGCGAACATTCCGGTACAGGACAAGGTACCGCGCGTAATCGTCTTCTCTTTTTTCGAGGACAGTTACTCCGGGTACGAGGCAGTACGATTGTTCAGCAATAGTTTCCAGGGATAAAACATCCTCGTGAAAACACCGCAAAACCAGGACCCGCCTGTCGCTCATACTACTGTACAGAACGATTTGCCGGTTGCAGGGACGCCGGTTGAAAACCACGGAAAAAAGAGATTAGATAAAGAGCGGTGCAAGGACAAGCGTGATCGTAGCAAGGAGCTTGATCAGCACGTGGAGTGAAGGTCCGGCCGTGTCCTTGAACGGGTCGCCGACCGTGTCGCCGACAACTGCTGCCTTGTGGGCAGGCGAACCCTTGCCGCCGTGAGCACCGGTCTCGATGAACTTCTTCGCATTGTCCCAGGCACCGCCGCTGTTGTTTAATAGGAGCGCCATCAGGATACCGGCGATTGTTCCGACCATCAGGAACGCGGCCATTGCTTCATACTTCAGGACGAAACCGACAAAGATCGGGAACGCTATCGCAAGAACGCCCGGAAGAACCATGTTCCTGAGCGCCCCGGCGGTCGTGATGTCCACACAGGCTGCGTAATCAGGCTTCGTCGTCCCTGCCATGATGCCCGGGTCCTTGAACTGCCTCCGGACTTCCTCGATGATGTACCCGGCGGTCTTTGAGACAGCACGGATAGCAAATGAAGAAAAGAGGAAGATGAGCATTGCGCCAAGAAGGGCACCGACAAAGACCGGTACCGATGCAAGGTTCACGATATCGAATGCCTTTCCGGTAAGCTTGGTCACATCGGACATGTAGGCCGAGAATAGCAGGAACGCTGCAAGGGCTGCACTGCCGATTGCATACCCCTTCGTAAGGGCTTTTGTGGTGTTGCCGACTGCGTCAAGCCGGTCGATCTTATCCCGGGTTCCCTTGGGAGCGTTGGACATCTCGGCGATACCGCCAGCGTTGTCCGCAATCGGGCCGAAACAGTCCATTGCAAGGACGTAGGCAGCGGTGGAGAGCATCCCGACAGTTGCAACTGCGGTTCCGAAGAGACCGCCGTTCGGGATACCGGACATTTCACCGCATTTGAATGCAAGGATGAGTGCGACCGATATTGCGAGAACGGGTATTGCAACGCATTCGAGACCTACCGAGAACCCGGTGAGGATAACAGTTGCTTCCCCGGTCTCTGCTGAGTCTGCGATCTCCTTGACCGGCCGGTACTTGTGCTCGGTATAGTACATCGTTACGTACAGGAAGACAATGGAGAGCACGATACCGATGAGGCCCGCGTAGTAGAACCAGATGTTCCCGCCCAGGAAGAGCTGGACTGCGACATAGAACAAGATTGCAGCGATAATTGCGGTAACGAAGAATCCCCGGATGAGCGGTTTGATGGGGTCTTCATCCTCCCGGACCGTAACCGAGAAAATACCGATGGTTGATGCAATCAGGCCGAATGCACAGGCAGCGAGTGCAAAGAGGACACCGCCGACACCGAAGTACGGGTACAGGGCAACCCCGAGGATCATCGCACCGATGTTCTCGGCAGCGGTCGATTCGAAGAGGTCGGCACCACGGCCGGCACAGTCCCCGACGTTGTCACCCACAAGGTCAGCAATGACCGCGGGGTTCCGGGGGTCGTCCTCAGGAATCGACTTCTCGACTTTCCCGACAAGGTCGGCGCCGACATCGGCTGCCTTCGTGTAGATACCTCCGCCAAGCTGGGCGAAGAGGGCAACGAAACTCGCACCGAACCCGAAACCGACAATCAGGAACGGGGTCTCCTGCGGGTTTGCACCGAGCAGGAAGTAGGTAAGCCCGATACCCAGCAGAGCCAGGGAGACGATTGTAAGACCGGACACAGCGCCGCCACGGAGGGCAACGAGGAGTGCTTTTGCCGCACTCTTCTCACCGGCAGCTGCGGTCCGGACGTTTGCCCTGACCGCAACGTACATCCCAAACACACCCGAAAGGGCGGAACAGAATGCACCGAAGAGGAAGGCAAGGGCCGTCTTGACGGCGACATCGCCCTGGCCCAGGGCCATATATGCAACAGCGAGAACGACAGCAAGGACGATCGCAAGGATTGCAATAGTCGAATACTGCCGCTTGAGGAATGCCTCGGCACCCTCACGGATCGCTCCTGCAATACGCTGCATTTCAGCGTTTCCGGTGTCCTGCCTGAGCACATGCACAGCAAGACCCCCGGCAACGATGAGTGCGAGGAGCGAAATTCCTAGTACCAGTTCTAAAATCACGGAACAGACCTCCAGAGGTATGATTTGCGGTAGAGTTATCTACCTGTACATATTTAAAATCGCAGGGGTTGCTTCGGCGTTGACAGCACCTCATAAACCCTTCCCCGGGACTGCATCAGCCCGGCAGAGGCGTCTTTCCGGGGAAGCGGGGAATGCCATCCGGAACCGGCCTGCCTTTCCCTGGACCAGACCCGGACCCCTGAGGGAACCATTCGCGTCCCGCTGATACAGGGTATGTGGGGGGTAGGATGCATTATTAGGAAACCGGATCCGGCCCGGTCCGGGAGGCATTGTTGTATCCGGAATGAGAGGTTATACTGTCGTAAAATCAAGCGGTGCCTTCTTGTTTTCCGGCAAGTACTTAGTGTCTTGACCGGGAACCAGAATCCACTAATCTATTATCCGACCCCCCACATACTTTTTGAATGTTACTTCGTAGAATGCCATTTTTTATGGGGGGGTCGGATGAAAAATCAGGACCGTGCGGGGTAAGGGTTATCCTCAGGAACACTGCCTCCGCTCTCCGATCAGATAGCTGGGCTCTCCCGGGCGGGCATGATCCGTGAACGAGATTCCGGACCCGCCACACACAAAAGCTTCAGAAAAAAGGAAAACCGGAAGACCGGGAAATGGTCCGGAAAGAATTTGCCGGGTCAGAACCCGAGGTTCCGGAGAAACGCGATATGGAGCCTGCGGTCGCTGCCCAGCTCCGGGTGAAAGGCGAACGCGACATGCTTTCCCTTCCTGACTGCAACAATCTCTTGTCCGGTTGTTGCGAGGATGTCTATATACGGTCCTGCCCGGGAAATGGCCGGGGCACGGATGAAGATCGCATGGAATGGTCCGTTGTCAAGGCCCAGGACCGGGAGATCGCACTCGAACGACTCCCGCTGCCTGCCGAACGCGTTCCGGTCCACGGTCATATCAAAAAGGCAAAGCGGTTCGACCCGGGGATCACCGGTCTCCGAAGAAACCAGAATCATCCCGGCGCAGGTCGCAAAGATCCCGCCCGCAAAATTCCTGAGAGGATCCCGCATCCCGTTCTTATCGATAAGCCGGGAGATGGTTGTCGATTCCCCGCCCGGGATCGCTATCGCGTCACAGCCGGGAATATCCTCAGCTTTCCTCAGGGGGAAAACGCAGACCGAACCCGCATGGTACCCGATCTCGCTCGCGGCCTCCTGGAACGCTTCGATATGCTCGGAGACGTTCCCCTGAAGCGCAAGGACCCCTATCCTAATTCCCACGGAACTGGAGCACCTCGTCTTCACGGAGCTTGTGGATGTCGAGGCCCGGCATCGCATCCCCGAGTCCCCTGCTGACCTTCGCGATCACAGCTGCGTCCTCGTAGTGGTTGACAGCCTCGACAATCGCTTTTGCCATCCGCTCCGGGCTGGTGGACTTGAAGATCCCGGACCCCACAAAGACCCCGTCCGCCCCGAGCTGCATCATGAGTGCGGCATCTGAGGGCGTTGCAATCCCTCCTGCCGAGAAGTTGACGACCGGGAGCCGGCCGCGTTCCGAGCATTCTATGACAAGGGCTGCAGGTGCCTCGATCTCCCGGGCGTAATCCGTCATTTCCTGCCGGTCCATGCCTTTCAGCATCCGGATCTCGCCCATAATGGCCCGCATGTGCCGGACCGCCTCGACAACGTTCCCGGTCCCCGCCTCGCCCTTGGTCCGGATCATGGCTGCCCCTTCATTGATCCTGCGGAGCCCTTCCCCGAGGTTCCGTGCCCCACAGACAAACGGGACCTTGAACTTCGTCTTATCGATATGGTATTCCTCATCTGCCGGGGTCAGGACCTCGCTCTCGTCAATCATGTCAACGCCGAGCGTCTCTAACACCTGGGCCTCGACAAAGTGCCCGATCCGGACTTTTCCCATCACCGGGATCGAGACTGTATCGATGATCTCCGCCACTTTCTCCGGGTCTGCCATCCGGGCAACACCCCCGGCTTTTCTGATATCGGCGGGAACCCGTTCGAGCGCCATGACGGCAACGGCTCCCGCTTCCTCAGCGATCCTTGCCTGCTCGGCATTCACGACATCCATAATAACGCCACCCTTCTGCATGGATGCGAAGCCGCGCTTCAGGAGTTCGGTGCCGAACTTCAGTTCCTCGAGTTTCATATGCTTAGACTATGGCGAACATTGTCAATAAAAATAGTGCAGATGTGGCAATACCTGCAAAAATAACCGTTGCTGCCCGTACAGCACGGATAATCTCCTTTCCAGCCCCATCAAGCGTCCGGGTACCGTCCCCTATCCGGTAGACGCCCGGCTTCCGGAACTGTATCCCGATACCCCCGGCCATTGCTGCCATCACGATCCCGCCATTGAACCCGGGCCGGTTCTTCCCGTCCCTGCGCATGATCCGCCAGGCTTCCTGGCCCCGGCCTTTCGCACCAAAGTAGACGAGAAGCAGGAGGACTGTGACCCGGGCAGGGACGTAGTTCATGATATCGTCCATCCGGGCAGGGAACCACCCGATACGTTCCCGATCGTCCCGGTACCCGAGCATCGCATCCATGGTATTTGCGGCCCGGAAGACCGCAGCTCCCGCCAGGCCGAAAACCGCAAAGAATGCCATCGGGGAGATGATGCTGTCAACCAGGTTCTCGGTCATGGATTCATAGCCGGCCGATAAAATCTCCTCACTGGAAAGGCTTGCCGTCTTCCGGGATACGAGCAGGGCCACTTTTTCTCTCCCTGCACCGACCCCTTCAGAGAGGGCGGAAACAACGGCAAGGGCATGCTCCTCTAAGGCCCGCCAGGCAAGGCAGACCTTAAGCAGGAACGGGGCAACAACGAGGACGAGGAGCCAGGGGGCAAACCTGCCGAAGAGGTAGAACGGGAGGGCAAAGAGCCCGGCCGTAACGATCCACATGAAGACACCGACTGCCCGCTGGAGCCATACCGGGTACTGTTCCGGCCTCCCCCACCATCCGATAAATCTTCCAAGAAGGGCAACCGGGTGAAACCCGCTCTGCGGATCGCCGAGTGCACGGTCGACCAGGAGCGAGAGCGGGAGGACTACCCACGCAAGTACCATGGGTACAGTGCCCCTGCGAGAAGAGCGAGGAACGCAACGGCGCTGAGAAGATCTTTTCTCAGGAAGAAGAACCAGGCAGCGTAGAGGACAATCCCGATACCGATGAGGACCGGGCCCGGCGTGATCCGGAAGGACCGGAGACCGGTAGAGTATCCGTGTTCAGGCTCTCCGACCGGAAGGGATGCTGCGTCCTGCACGGTGACCCGGAGCGACTCCTTCCGTGATCCGTATCCCGTGATGATATCGAGAGTAAATTCTCCGGTCGGGGCTTCGGGCCGGATGGGGATGGTCAGGTTTTCCCGGTACTCGATAAAGAGATTCTCGTGAATGAAAGTCGAGTACTCAGCGATATTTGCCGATGAAACCGTGAGGTGCAGCGCCTTGCCGTAATTCGTGAATTCCAGGATAAGGGGAAACCCGGCGACCGCGATCACCGGAACCCCAGGCAGTTCCATCGCGTTCGACCCGGTCCGGTTCAGGGAGATATCATAGGAATAAACCCGGGTATCCGGCCGGGCGCCGGATTGTTTCTGCGATGGGGAGATCGCGGGGGGTTCCATGGAAGCAGCCTTCAGGTTATTTCGATTCGGACGCGGTCTGCGGGAGCAGGTTGGGGATTCCTTCCGTAATGGGATAATCCACGCTGCATGCGCCGCACCGGAGGGTTCCCGCTACGATCTCTTTCTCATTCTCTTCCGTGACCGTGAGCGTGAGGTCCCCTTTGCAGACCGGGCAGCAGAGGATGTCGAGGAGCGATCGTTTCATGCGAGTTCACTTCTGATATCAATAATCTGGGAGATGTCGGGTCCGGTCGAGATGAGGGTGATCGGGCAGCCGATATCGTCCTCAGCCTGCTTCAGGAAATCCTTTGCCTTCTTCGTAAGCTTCCCGTACTCGGTGATCCCGAAGCAGGCTTTGTCGACCCGGTCGATCCCGGTGATTGCAACCTGGGTGCAGCCGTTGATCATGGCCGAGTACCGTGCCATACCTCCGTCCCACTGGCCGATCCTGCGCTGCCGATGGGTGACGGTTCCGAACTCCTGGATGCCCATTGCATCGGACTTGTCCCGTGCCATCTCAGTCGAGAACGGCCCTTCCCCGACCCGGGTCGGGAACGCCTTGAAGACAACAATGACATCGTCAATCTTCGTCGGCCCGACACCGTTGTCTGCCGCAATCTGGGATGCCGAGGTGTCTTTGCTGGTCACGAACGGGTAGGTCCCGAAATAGAGCGAGATCCCGAACCCCTGGGTTCCTTCCAGGAGAACCGTTTCGTTTTTGCCTATTGCCCCGTTAATCGCTTCCGGGACATCGATGATGAACTGCGACAGCTCGGGAACATCCTTTGCCTGCCGGGACGTCCGCATGACCCGGTCGGAGTTCGCAGGGCCGCAGCCGGAACCCGTACTCCCGATCTTCTTTGCAAGGTGGGCGCTGCCTTTGTCCCGGGCGATATGATCCTCTTCGATGACCCCGCACCGGCCGTCAATAAAGGTCCGGTCCCGGACGTCGAGCATATCGATCTCATGCAGAAAAACCCGCGGGTCAACGAGGACCCCGGTCCCAATCATCAGCCTGGCACCCTTGTACACAAAGCCGGATGGGATCATCCGCATGCCGTACTCTTTCTCACCAATCTTTACGGTGTGGCCGGCGTTCGGTCCGACTCCGCCACGGGAAATAATAGTGGGCTGGTCCTTTTCAGCGATGTGGGCAACAACCTTCCCCTTGCCCTCATCCCCGAAAAACCCCCCGACGATAATAGTACAACTCATTTCTTTTCAGTAGGGTTAGGACGATGAAGGCAATAAAAGTATAGACGGCAGGAGAAAAAAGCGAATACTCAGAAAAAAAGGGAGACGCGGGGCCCTGTCATGCAAGTCAGAGGCTTTCTATGAAAGCGCCCATCCTTTTCAGGGCTTCCGAGAGATGCTGCCGGGAGACTGCATACGCGCACCTCAGGTGGTCTTCCCCGCCTTCCCCGAACACACTTCCGGGAACCACTGCGACATGCTGCTCCTTGAGGAGCCTTTCTGCAAACTCCACATCGGAAAGGCCGGTCTCCTTCACTGAGGGGAACGCGTAGAACGCACCTTCGGGGGTATGGCATTTCAGGCCGATCTCGTTCAGCCCGTGGACGAAGAGGTTGCGCCTGACCCGGTACTCGGCAATCATGGCGTTCTTTTCTTCTTCGCCGGACCGCATCGCTTCGAGTGCACCTATCTGGCCCATTGTAGGTGCGCAGAGCATCGCGTACTGGTGGATCTTGAGCGCCGCATCGCAGAGAGTCCGGGGGGCACAGAGATACCCGACCCGCCAGCCGGTCATCGAGTATGCCTTCGAGAACCCGTTCAGGGTAATGGTCCGGTCCCGAAGCTCAGGAAGGGACGCCGCCGCAGTATGCCTGCTGTCATAGGTAAGTTCCGAGTACACCTCATCGCTGATGACCAGGAGATCGTGGTCGATCACAAGATCGGCTATCGCCTTGAGGTCTCCCTCTCCCATTACGCCTCCCGTCGGGTTATTCGGGAAATTGATGATGAGCGCTTTCGTCTTCTTCGTGATCCGTTCCGCAAGGGTCTCCGGGTTCAGTTTGAACCGGTCCTTTTCGGTACAGGGTACTGCCACCGGTTTTCCGCCGGCAAGAGTGACGCAGGGAGGGTAGGAGACATAACAGGGCTGGGCAATGAGGATTTCGTCACCCGGATCAACGACCGTCCGTATTGCGATATCGAGCGCTTCCGAGACCCCGGTTGTTATGATCATCTCGGTCTCAGGATCGTACCGTATCCCGTATGCCTGGTCGAGGTTCCGGGCCACTGCTTCCCGGAGCGGCTGGAGCCCGCGGTTCGAAGTGTACGCCGTGTTGCCCTGCTCAATGGAATAGATGCCTGCCTCGCAGATGTTCCAGGGCGTATCGAAATCAGGTTCCCCGACACCAAGAGAGATGACATCCTTCATTGTGAGGACGATATCGAAAAATTTCCGGATACCGGATGGCGGGATGATCCGGGCCTTCTCTGAGACGAAGTCGCGCATAAACATCCCTCAGAACGAAAAGGGGAGACGCTCCCCTTCCGGCCGCTCGAAATACAGGTTCCCGTTCTCCTTGTAGGTCTTCATGATAATGATAGTCGCCGTCTCACGGATCCGATCCATAGGCGCGATGTGTTCCGAGACAAACCGGGAGACTTCCTGCATATTCTTCCCGGTGACCAGAAGCTGGAGATCGTAGGTCCCGGTCATCAGCCGGAGGGACCTCACCTGGGGAAACCGGGAAATCCTTTCCGCAATCCGGTCGTACCCGTAATCGCGTTCGGGACTGACCTTGAGCTCGATGATTGCGGCGACGATGCTGGTGCCTGCTTTTTCACGGTCGACCACTGCGGCATATTTCCGGATAACTTTCTCTTCTTCGAGTACCTTGATCCGGCGCTGTACCTCATCCTCCCCGATCCCAAGCATCACCGAGAGTTCCCGGAGAGGTGTCCGGCAATTCTCTTCGAGCAGCCGGAGAATCTCGCTGTCCGTGTCATCCATCTTTCGTCACCTGTGCCTTTGCTTCGGCTTTCATCTCAGCTTTTAATTCAGCTTTCAATTCTGCCTTTAAATCAGCTTTTGCATCGGTTTTTGCTTCGGCCTTCCGGGCCTCGACCTGGGTGAGATCCTGCTCCCGGAGCCTGGGATCTTTCAGGACAACTTCCCAGATTTTCCCGGTATTGGAATCAAACCACATCTCCTTGGTCCGGCCGTACCTGCCCCTGCTGACGACACGGGTATTGATAACGCCGAGCATATTGAGTTCCGATATCAGGTCCGTTACCCTGCGGTGGGTCAGGATATCGAGCTCGATATGCGGGGCAATTTCCTGGTAAATGCGGAAGACCTCCCCGCTCGTGAAGATATTCTGGCCCATCTGTTCCAGGAGAAGCATCGAGTACAGAATAGCTTTACTCTGGGTGGGGAGCGTCGAGATACACTCGATCATGCTGTCATTCTCAATTTTTGCCTGGGCCATCCTGACATGCTGCTCGGTTACTTTCTGAGCACTCTCCCGGTCCGCAAGTTCACCCGAGATCCGGAGAAGATCCAGTGCTCTCCTTGCATCCCCGTGCTCCTGGGCCGCAAGGGCCGCACAGAGCGGGATGACACCGGGATCCAGTGCAGTAGCAACAAAAGCTCCTTCGGCACGCTGCTGGAGAATGTCGCAGAGCTGCGGTGCATTGTAGGGAGGAAAAACAATCTCTTCCTCGGAAAGGGAGGAGAGGACCCGGGGATCCAGGAAATCCTTGAAGGAGAGGTCATTTGAGATCCCGATCATGCTGACCTTTGAGGATTTCAGGTCTGCGTTGATCCGGGTAAGGTTGTACAGGGTCTCGTCCCCGCTTTTCTTTACCAGTTTATCGATCTCATCAAGGACGATAACAAGAACTCCCCCTGCCCCATCCAGCTTGTTGACCAGCTCCTGGTATACCTGGTCGGTCGGCCACCCGGTCATCGGGATGTGGATCCTGCTCTTGTCGCTCGGCTGGCCCTCGACACCCTCCACGCATTTCGCAATCTGGGCAAGCACCCGGTACTGGGTATCGATAACCTCGCAATTGAGGTGGATAACCCGGCAGCAGGTTCCCATCCCGCCGCTCACGCTTTCAAGCTCGGTCCCCACGTACCGGACGCTTGCTGTTTTCCCGGTACCAGTCTTCCCATAAATCAGGATATTGGAGGGAGTCTCATTCCGGAGCGTGGGTGCAAGGATCGCCGCGATTCCGTCAATCTGAGGCTGTCGGTGGGGAAGGATATTAGGCCGGTAGGAATGCCGCAGGACCTCGCGGTTCTTGAAAATCTTGGTATTGGAGAGGTATTTTTTAAAAAGCCCCGTAGGAGCGCTGTTTTCATCAGGCATAGACAAAGTCACCAGGCACCGGAGAGACGTCCCTCCCGTCTCAGGATGCGATACCTATCCATATTGTTGCATGCAATCTTAACCCCTTTGCTTCGTGTGGAGACCGGGCCGGCCCGGTTCCGGAAATCCGGGTTTCCAAAGGGGTTATTTTCAAATTTTTGGAGGTTCAGAAGTATCAGAAATACTGCTGAAAATTTTCTTGATGGTTTCCTGATACTGTCCATGAAATTTTCGTTGGGAGTGCGACAATTACGAAAAAGAGGGTTTTTCCATAAATTTTTGAGAAAGGGGGGGACCCCTTTGTTTCGTGTGGAGATTGTACAGTAACAGAATCTGGTCTACTACTGTATACAACAGTGTAAGCATTTGGTAAGGTTCTCATTTATCCTATTAAAATCGATCGAAATCAATCTGAGATTTGATGGGAAAAGTTAACACCCAATCGAACAAAAGCAAAAAGCCGGAAAACCGGGTAAATTTTTTCATAATGAATAAATTTTCGGTGTCAGCTGCTCTCTGAAAAGAGCTCTATAGAAGACTATACTACCACTCAAATGCCTTGAAAAAACAGAAACGCATCGATTTCCAAGTTCCACACGAAACAAAGGGGTGTCTGGTTAGGATCAGGTTGATGGGGAAAATCTTGGGAAGATCGGAAAAATTCCTGGAGGATCAAAACATTTCTTTGTGTTTTTAAGCCTGATTTAAAGTGCAGGACATAAGACGACCAATGTTTGATTTCTCTCCGAGGGAGTATCCTCAAGAAGAAAACATTGGCCCTAAGCCTATACCCAAAGGGGATTTTCTGGTTACTGACGAGCTTCCGGCAGCTGCCCGGTATTTCCGCTCCGGATTCCGGATTTTCTCTCGGGTCCGGTGTTTTCCACATAGTAGTGTATCTTTTGAATGATTTCCGGAGATCGGGGGAGAAGGATGTGACAGTATTGATTCGGTTTTATCCCGGAGGCCATCGAACGGTTTGCGATGATCTCGGGATTTATGCCCGGAAGCGCCGATTCGCTGTTTGCTACAACCCCGTCTCCCGCATAGGTCAGCTGCCAGCTTCTGCCGGGCCCGGTCTCCCAGGTTTTTCCTTCAAACCAGGGGAAAAAAGCCGGGTCTCTGGTCTGGTTTGCAGCAGCCAGAATCCGGTACGTGACATCCTCCCGGATTCCGGCCTGTTTCAGGTCCCGCATGGTCCTGCTGCCGGGCCGGAATTCCTGGACGATCACGTCATCCTCGGGAGAGAATCCTTTGGGAACGAAGACCCCCTCCAGGGTATGGATGATCCGAGGCCCAAGCTCCGGATCGCTGAAGAGCTGGGCGAGAGCTGATCCGTTGTTGGGCGGACCGATTCCGATAAGCTGCCGGATCTCTTCAGCCCGCTCCTTCCGGTCCAGGATCTCAATGAGGTATCTCCCGATGCCGGTTCCCATCGAATGGCAGATCAGGTCAAGGGGACCGGTGTACCGCGTCTCCCGGCGTTTCAGCCTGATAAAATCCAGGAGAGATACGGCACTTTCCTCAGGGAGTGCGTCTTTCAGCCCGGAATGGTCGAAGCTCCAGACCGGTATCTCCGATTCTTTCAGCACCGGAACGAGGCGGTTCCATATGCCGGGGTGACTGTTCCAGCCGTGGACAAGGACAACCGGGCATATCGTGCGAGTCACAGTCTAGTATGGATCGGGAAAAAGGAAAGAGATTTTGACCAGGGGGACTCTCGCCCCATGGGGCTGGTCAGGCATCCCTGGCTGTGAAATCCCGGAACGTCATCTGCCGCTCCCGGGTGACCTCTCTCAGAAGATCGCCCGCCTCAATGAACCGGGAGACCGGAAGGGTGAATTTCCCGCCAAGGTACGCGAGAGCAGCGGGGACACTCTCGAACTCCACCGGTTTCCGGAGCATTGCATGCCGGACATTTTCCCTGACATTGAAAACCCCGAGGGGGACATATCCCCGGACCGCTTCCCGGAGAACAATTGCACCGGCCTGGCGCTGCTCCCGCGCCAGTCCCTCCAGGACAGCCATCTTGCAGGAATAGTAACATCCTCCGACAGAAGAGTACCCGGTCTTTTTCCGGTGGCCCTCGTGATCCGAGAAGACAAGCTCCTCGTTCCCCATGACGTGCAGGAACGCCTCCGTCCACTCGTACTGCCACCCGGTCGGGAGAAGGATGACTGCATACCGGTTATTCAGGCTGTTGAATTCGTGCACCCGTACCGTATCGATCAGCGGATAATTCCGTACTTTTGCAAGCAGACTATCGCCAATAGTGCTGTCGCAGGCCGTGATCGACCACCGGGTCGGTACCAGGTGCCGGCCGTTTCTTTTGCCCATGGTTCCTGCTGAGAATGCTTTCTGGATAGCGGAGAACGGGGTGCATTTCCGGTGGAGATTGAGGATCGCATCTGCGGCAGGGAGGTCTGTATCATAGAAGACTTTCTCCAGCTCCCGGTTCCATCTGCCCGGCTCGATCTCGAAACGGTCAATCGGGGCGCTCGGACCGAATGGCGTGTGCTCCTCGGAGAACGTTGTTCCCCGGGGCTCTGTCGCAAACGCGGCCTCGCTTTCGATTGATCCTGCAGAGAGAGCGATCTCCTGGAGCGATTCTACAAAGGGATCGTTGAGATCGGCAGTATCAACTGCCCGCTTCCCCCGGACAAGGCTGAGCCGGTACCCAAGAATCTCTTCCTGGGCTTTCTCTTCGGGAATCCACGATTCGGGAGTATCCATGATCGCGGTATCTCCGTGTACGGGGGCAATCATCGGTCCCGCGAGAACATTGGGGTAATTCCAGCTCCCGATGAAGACCGATGGAGGAGTACTTCCGGCAATCTCTCTCCCCACCGCAGCTGATGACATCGGCATCATAGCGGTCAGCTGCTTCAGGTACGACCCTTTTGTGAAGGTCATTGGTCCTGAGTCGGAATCTGCAGGTAAAAAGGTGGGGCGGGCGGGGAGAAAGTGTCTGCCGGGGTTGACATGCCGGGTCGGAAAAAAATGGGGAACCAGCCATATCCCGCGGAAATGGCGGATTTCGCAACTCTCGTTCCGTAAGCCTGGTCACACTACCGGCGCTGTCCCAACCCCGCTATCATGGCAGGGGTCACGGTCATCGTTCGGGTAAACGGGAAGGACCATCCCGTTATCCAGCAGTCGACGGTTACAACACCCGTTATGGAAACAGATGCCCCATTCCTGGCAAGGAGATCCGTCAGTACGAAAAGAAGACCGGAATTATCTGTTGAGACCGGAACGGTAACTCTGGTCGAACCGTTCCGGGGAATCTTCATCCGCCCTGCGTTTCCCCGCGCAATCTCCAGAACCTCCCCGCTCTCCCTGAGAAGTTCAAGCCGGAAGGGAACATCCCGGACGATGACACCGAAAAAGTTAGGGTTGGTCACATGGAGCCGGACTTCAAGATCGAGACGGCTGAGGGAGATTCCCCGGACATCAACCTCATCAATCATGAGTGACGGTTCGCAGAGAATGGGCATAACCAGAGAATACGGTGCTCCAGGACATAACGCTGCCGGCTCGTTATCGCTTTCTGAGAAGATTCGGGGTTACGAGAGAGTACAGTTCTCCTGTTACTCGTGGAGAAAAGTCCAGCCGCCGGATCCGTGCTATCCCTCCTTTTACCATCGCAATCCGTGCGGAAACATCCGGGGAGATGAGACTATTCATAAGAGTGCTGAGCATGGGTTCGTGGCCGATAACGATCACGGAATTTTTTCCGGACTCCGAAAGCCGGTGGACAATACGGCTTATGGGATTTCCCGGTGCCAGTTCCTCCCAGACTTCGATCCGGTTGGTACATGCGAGAATTTTTACGGTGATGGCAGCGGTCTCCCTTGCACGGATATATGGGCTTGTCGCAATGATATCCGGCGTGACACCAAGCGATTTCAGCCAGCGGGCGACCAGCCGGATATCACTTTTTCCCTCCCGGGTCAGGATCCTGCCTGCATCCCCTCCCGGGAGTCCGGTTTCCGCTGCACCATGGCGGAAGATATAGAGATCCATATCAGAACTGGGGAACTCATCTGCCTTGATAGTTCCCCTTGAAAATCGATGGTAAAATTGAAGCTGGTGGGAGCACCGGCATTATTTGCCCGGTTTCATCCCCCATTCCGGCTTTTTCAGTTTCAGGAAGATGAGCGGCGGGATGGCAAGGAGGAATGTTCCCAGAAGGACCGCCCCCACATAGGTGACTGCGTTCGGGAAGAAACTGGGGGGCATAAGACCGACCAGGAACGCAAAGATAACACCGAATCCGCCAAGACCTCCTACTATCCAGATACCCGGGTTCCCGCCCGGAATTTTGAACGGCCGTGGTTTATCCGGCCGGGAATACCGGAGCTTAATCAGGGATGCAAAGACGAGGAGATACACGATGCAGAGCAATTCTGTGGTCATTGCCGAAAGGATCCAGTACGCCTCGTTCACGGAAGGGAGAAATACATAGAGCAGGGAGACAAACGAACCGATCAGTGCCTGGGTGAGCAGGATCGGGACGGGAGCGCCATATTTGTTGACCTTGTCAAACATCGGCGGCATGTTCCCCTCTTCCGCAACAACGCCGAGACCCAGTGCGGGACCTATCAGCCAGGCCGCAAGGGAAACCACACCGCCTATCGTAATCAGGACCGCCATCGGGCCGACGAGACCTGACATACCGGCCGCGTTAAAGAAGTACTGGATTGCCTGCATGACACCGGATGCAAGATTGAGCTGGCTGGTCGGGATCACAAATGCAATCGCGAGGGTAGCGAGAACCGTGCAGGCAAAGATGATAATTGCCGAGAAGAACATCGCCTTCGGGTAATCCGTCTGGGGGTTCCGGGTTTCGAGTGCATGGAACCCTGCCATTTCCATTCCTGCGAAGAGCAGGATGATGGTCGAGAAGAACGGGAGTGTTGCAAGGCTTATGGTCGGGAGGATTGCAGCAGGTGCGAAATCGGGAAGCACGGTCTTTGCCCCGGAGAGAACCCACCAGACTCCGAATCCGATGATCAGGATTGAGGGTATGATGCTCCCCAGGATAACCCCGACATTCTGAAACTTTGTGGAGATATCGGAACCGAAGTATGCGATGAATGTTGTTCCCCAGAATGCGATCATCATCACGGAGAACATGTACCAGTGGCTGTTCGCAAGTTCGGGAGTCAGTGCAAATGCAAGGGTTGATGCGATGAACGCGAGCACGGTCGGGAACCACACGAGGTTGTTCGACCATTCGCAGAAGAGAGCGGTAAATCCGCCTTTTTCACCGAACGCTGCTTTCACCCAGGCGTAGATTCCTCCGCCTTCCGGCCAGCCGGTTGCAAGTTCCGCACCCGCAAGAGAGATTGGTATCAAGAACAGGATCGTCCCGATAATGTACCAGCCGATACTGGACCATCCGTATTCGGCCATCGAGGGAAAATTCCTGATGCTGAGTACCGCTGCCACGTTGATCATGGCGAGGGCGAAAACCCCGAGAATCTTCCTTTTGTTACCGGTTCCTGTGCCTCCCGGAGCTGGTCCGGTCCCGTCGCTCATCGTTTCTCCTCCCTGATACAGTACATCATGTATTGGCCGTTGACATTCTCTATTCCATGGGTATCGTGTTCAAAGCCCGGGAACACGTTGTCAAAGTCCTGCAGGGACTTGAGGTACTGCAGGACGGGTCCCGAGAGCTTTCCGGTCCGCTCGCCCGGTGCGAGGAGAGGGATACCCGGCGGGTAGGGCACGATCCCGGTTGCAACGATCCGGCTTGCCGCTTTTTCAACCGGAATCTGCTCGACGTTATCCCGGACCAGGCGGGAAAATGAATCTGCGTAGGTAATTACGGGTTCCGGGAGGAGAGAAAATGCCTGCTGGAGAAGTTCGCACATACGATGCTTTTTCTTGAACCCATGCATTTCCCGGACCAGATCCTGGAGTGTCTTTCCTGCATATTTTTCCGGGTGGCTTTTCGTGAGATCGGGGAAGACTGTCTCAAGGGGAGTATTCTCATCATAGAGCCGCTTGAACTCGAAGAGCTCGGTGATGAGGGTACCCCACTTCCCCTTGGTGATACCTATCGAGAAGAGGAAGAGGATGCTGTAGTCACCCGACTTTTCGTTGATAATTCCCCGGGTATCCAGGAACTTTACCACAATCGCTGCGGGAATACCCCAGGACGCCAGGGACCCGTCATCGTTTACGCCAGGCATAAGCACGGTGACCTTGATGGGGTCAAGCATGCAGTAGTTGTCAGGAAGCCCGGAGAAACCATGCCATTTTTCACCGGGATGGAGGACCCAGCATGACGGGTTGTCCCGGAGCAGGTCCAGGTGGGCATCCGCAAAGGGGATCTTCCTCCTGGTTTTCGGATCCGTTATGGTATCCGGCTGCCACATTCCGAACCACCAGTCCCCACCCCTCTTTCCTTTGTCAAGCTCACGTCTGATCCTGGTCATCATGCGCCGGAACCGGATGGCTTCCTCGATGGACTCTGTAGTGAGGACCCTCCCTGAGGCCCCGGCCATCATTTTCGAGGAGACGTCCAGGGACGCAATGATGGTATAAAGGGGTGACGTGGAGCTGTGCATCATGAACCCTTCGTTGAACCTCGCATGTTCGATGGGGATGCGGCCGTTCCTGACATGGACCATCGATGCCTGGGAGAGTGCTGCAAGGAGCTTGTGGGTTGACTGGGTTGCAAAGACAGTCGGGCCTTTCGGGTTCTTTGCCCCGTCCCGCATGGCAAACCGGTCCTGGTACAGGGGATTGAACCTTGCATAGCCGTACCAGGCCTCATCGAAGTGGATGCTGTCCACACTTTTTCCAAGAAGGTTCTCTACTTCTGTGGCTCGATAGCAGAGGCCGTCATAGGTGGAGTTGGTGATGATGGCATGGACCGGTTTTTGGGTCTTTGCGGTTCCTGAGAGCGGGCAGGCTGCTATCTTTGCCTGTATTGCTTTCGGTGACATCTCATCCGGTGGGATGGGCCCGATGATCCCGTACCGGTTCCGTGTCGGGATCATATAGACAGCGACCGAATGGGTCATCGTGACGGCATGCTCTGCCGACTTGTGGCAGTTTCTGTCTACAAGGACGATATCGTCGTCCGTGACCCGGCCGAAGAATACGATCTTATTTGCAGTTGAGGTCCCGTTCGTGACGAAGTAGGTCCTATCGGCGCCGAACACCTTTGCGGCATATTTCTCAGCTTCCCCGACGGGCCCTGAATGGTCGAGCAGCGAACCCAGTTCCCCAACCGATATGGACAGATCGGACCGGAAGAGCTGTTCCCCGAAGAATTCATGGAATGCCCGTCCTGCCGGGGACTTACGGAACGCTGTTCCCCCTGCATGCCCCGGCGTATGCCAGGAGTATTCGAAGTCCCGGGAGAACCGGACCAGTTCCCCGAAGAAAGGCGGCAGGAGTTTGTCCCGGTACCGTTTTGCGGCCGCACTGATCCTTCCGGCAATAAATTCCGGTGTATCTTCCATCACCCAGATGTACTCGTTCACTTCCCGGGCGATGTCCAGGGTCAGGGAAGCAGGGGCCTCTTTGGGAGGCTCTCCCATCAGGAATATGGGGATATCCTCGTTCCGCTCCCGTATCTGCCGGATGAGATCAGCAACATCCTTCATTTTTTCCCGGCCTTGCCCGCCCAGGTTCCAGTTCACGAGGACACAGTCTACTTCCGAAAGAGACGAAAAAGCGGCCCTGGCATCACATGACGATGCGACCTCGCCGACATGGATCCCGAATTGCCGGAGCCCTTCGATGACCCTGCGCATGGCATGGCCCTGCGGGGTCTCGGTTTTATGGGAATCGTCAACGCAGGTTACGGTGAGGATTTCTTCGGGGTTCATGCGGCCTCCCCGGCCCGGGAGCAGGATAGTTGTTCAATCGTTCGGCAGAAAAAAATGGTTTGTTGTTCGGTACTCAAAGCCACAGACAATCCCCCTGTCCGGAGAGATCCGGGGACCCCTCACAAATGTGATCCAGCCGGCATCTCCCGGATTTCTGAAGTTCGGTATGACGGAAGGACTGAGTGTGCAGGTACGGGGTGAACCGGAAACCGTGAAGCTGATGTCCAAACCGCTCTAGGAAGAACTGCTCCAGACGGGCATATAATAATATGGGTTGCGGGCAGGGACTTTCCTTATAATTGCCCGGCTGTGCGACTCCAGACCAGTAGCCGGAATTACATGGGATCAAAGGGTTTCACGTATGAAATGGTAACTGACCCTACTCCCCCTCTTTATGTTCCGGTCGTGTGGCACCCCGTGCATACGAGGTTAAAATCCCGGCAATCCCGAGAAGGGTAAAAATGGTAAACGCAATCGTGACGCTCATCTGAAGCTGCGGGTATACGTCCGGGGTGATCTGCACGGATCCTATGATCGCAGAGAAGATCAGCATCGCTATAGCAAGGCTGAGCATCTGCCCGATCGAACGCATCGTGGAGACCATCCCTGAGGCAATACCGAGATATTCTGACCCCACCGAACTCATGATAGCGTTGGTATTCGGCGAAGAGAAGAGACCATAACCGAATCCGAGGATAACGAGGCCGATGAGGATGACAATGATCGGAGTTGTGCCTGTGAGGAATATCAGGCTCCCGAGCCCGAGGGTTGTACAGGCCATCCCGATGGTTGCAAGGACCCGGGGTTCGATGGTATCTGAGAGGTGGCCGGCTATCGGGGAGACAAGGGTCTGAACAACCGGCTGTGCAATGAGGATAAGCCCCGCGGTCTGGGCATCCAGACCCCGGTTGTACTGAAGATACAGGCTGAGCAGGAATCCGACTGCAAAGACGATTGCGTAATTAATGAGGGCAGCGATGTTGGAATAGAGGAAAGCCGGCCGTTTTCGGAAGAGCGAAAGTTCGATGATAGGAACGGGAGCCCGTTTTTCCCACCAGACAAAGGCCGCAAAGACCGCCAGGCCGAGCGCCATCCAGAGAATGCCTGGCAGAGATGGAAGCAGGGTCAGGCCGTAGATGCAGCCAAAGAGCATCACGCCATACAGGAGGGATCCGAAGAGATCGAATTTTCTCTCACCTGCAGCCATCCACTCTTCCGGTATATACAGGGCAGTAAGTACTATCACAAGGATCGCAAGCGGGACATTTACCAGGAAGATGCTGGGCCAGCCAACATTGTGGGTAAGAACTCCCCCGATAAAGGGGCCCAGGGAAAGACCCGCGTACACGGTTGCGGTGACTATCCCGAATGCCTTTCCCCGCTCCCCTGGCGGAAACACTTCGGTAACGATGGCTATTGAGGTCGCAAAGACCATCGCGCCTCCCAGTGCCTGGATGACCCGTGCGGTGATGATGACCCAGCCGGCCCAGGAAACCGCGGCAAGCAGGGAGCCTATTGCAAAGAGAATATTTCCCCCGACAAAGAAACGTTTTCGTCCATAGAGATCCGCGAGTTTCCCGAAGGGAACGATACAGATTGCAGCCGTGAGGAGATACGCCGATGTGACCCAGCCAAGGGTTACCGCATCGATCCCGAAACTCCCGCTGATTGCCGGAAGTGCCACGGTGAGCGAGGATACTGTATACGGTACAAGGAATGAAGCGAGTGAAGCTACGAGAAGGAGGATTCGCTTCCGCCCGGTATCGTGCATGGAAAAAGCTGTATGACGTTGAAGATAATCAGACTAGTGGCAGGATTCAGAAAACCATCGTAGAATGAACCGAATTCCGTTGATTACTCTGAGAGGGTATCAGGAGAACCGGAGACTTCCTCACGCGTACATCCGGCTCCCGTGGAATTTTCCGGGGCTTTTTTTCCCTGATCGATATCATTGATGATAATATTCACTGAAACCGACCCGTCGGAGTGGGATACCGGAGTGTTTATGACATGGTACCATTTCCCATCTTTGCGGCTCTGCATCTTCTGTACTACCCGTTCTCCTTTTGCCACCCGGTCTGCAATGCACCAGGGGCATACAGAGTCCCGGTGGAATAGCGCCTTGTAACAGTAATCCCCGGTAGCGTTACAGCCTTTACGCTGGATGTAGCGTTCACTCATGTACTCGATCCGGTGATCTTTCGTATTGATGGAGATGAGGCCATCAAACGTATTTGCGAGGGATTCATACCGTTTCCGCGATTCGTTCAGCGCTTTCTCGGCTTCCACCCGCTCGGTAATATCACGCAGGACTCCGGTTATTCCGATATGGGTCCCGGATACGTCTTTCTGGATCATGCTGTTTCCTTCAAGCCAAAGGATATGGCCGTCTGCGGCAGGAGCCCGGAACAGAACTCCTTCAAGGTATACCCCGGACTCCCTTATAGTGAGGAAATTGGACATGATGACTCCGAGATCCTCCGGATGGACGATCCTCTCAAAATGTTTTCCGATGAGATCCTCAGGAGAATATCCGTACCTGGTTACCTGCGGTCCGATGTAGGTCAGGATTCCTGCGAGATCCATTGAGAAGATGATATCATTGATATTTTCTACGAGGCCCCGGTATTTCTCTTCGCTCTCTATCAGGGCAGCCGCGATCCGTTTTTTCTCGGTAACCTCCTCGGTAAGGATCATGACCCCGGTTGAATGATCCGGAAATTCAATGGGCATCAGGGTCGAATCGAAATACCTGATAGTATCGTTATTTTTATCTGCGATCTCGATATGGACTTCTCTTCCGGAGAGTGCTGCGCTGAGTGCAGTCTCCCACTCACCAAGGTTGACGAACCGTTCTTTGATCAGCTCGTGTATGGGAGCGCCCATCATCTGTCCATAGGTCAGGCCCACTTCCCGGGGGAATTTATCATTGATCTGAACTATGACGGCGTCCTTGTTCAATACGAGAAAATGCTTTGAAGTAAACTTCAGGAATGTCGCGATCGGGACGCGCTGGGAGAGGTAATAGAGTTTGGCATTCCCAAGAGCCCGGACGTCCACGGTTTCGAGGACTGTCAGGACTTCAAGGTACTTGGCAACCGACATGCGGTTGATCCTGGTCTGCTCGGAAATTTCACGAATATTCAATCCCCGGGGATTTTTTTTAAGAATCTCCAACACCCGGGAAACATTATCTGAATGATTTTTCACGAAGAGGTACCTCAATGTAGAATAATTATTCTGCCGAGTAATAATTATTATGAAATTGATCTAACTCTGATAAAGGGTTAAAGTATATTTTTGACGAATCTCTATCGAAAATTGATAATCTTAAATGATGTACTCTAGCGATTATCGCTTCCGGCAATCTCTTGCGAGTTGCGATTTTAATAAAATCGTCTTTTGATATACAATGTTCTGGCATCTTGGAAAACCGGTTGGGGGTATTTCCAGGTTTCTCCTGCAAAGGCACGGCGGCTGGTTATTCAAATGTCTGAAAAATGTTGTGAAGATGGCAGTCAGAAAAGAGATATGGGGAATTCCCTCACGAATTCAGAAAAGAATGCCGCTGCCGGGTATTGTTACGAGGTGTTATTCAACCGGGATGCTGTCTGTTCCTGGTTCATTGCAGATCAGGTTGCACGGGGGAAAACGATTGCACAGAAAATCCAGTGTCGCAAGGATGGACGATGGTACTCTGTCACAAATACACCGGTGTCCCATTCCGATGGTTCAGTATCAGTGATTATCTCCATAGATCCCCGACAGGATGATTCAGTACAGAAATCTCAGGGGGATAGCTGTCCCGGGACATCACAAAAGTAGCCGGAGAAAGTATCACGTGGAATTCTCATCTGAATTCTGTTCTCTTGTTCAGGATCGCTGAATTATCGTGGATTACTGGAATGACAACCGATGAAGTAAAGATCCCTGCGGCTTCCGGAACGGGCGACAGCAGCCAGTGTGGTTTTTCGGTTGCGATATGCGGCGATTTGATTGCGATTGGGGCTCCCTTTGCAGGCTTCGGGAACGGTTTTCCCGGTCAGGTGTATCTCTTCATGAGAGACCGGAATGACCCCGAGAGATGGAACCAGACCGCCCTTCTCTCGGGTTCCGGTACGAGGAACGGCGATGGATTTGGATGGGCGGTGTCGTTGTCCGGTACAAAGGTAGTAGTGGGGGCCCCCTACGCAGGATCCGGCGGAAAAGATCCGGGCCGGGTATATGTATTCGAGCGGAACCCGGGGGAAAAAACCGGATGGAGCGAAGTTTCGATCCTGTCAGCATCCGATGCCAATGACGGGGACTGGTTTGGGAGTACCGTCTCATTATACGGAAATACCCTTGCCGTCGGATCTCCCCGGCCCTGTTCAGTGAGTAACTGCGGTGGCCGGGTGTACCTGTTTGAACGGGACAGCACAGCAGGAGGAAGGAACCTGTGGAAAGAAGCATCGATCCTGTCGGCATCCGATACAGAATGCAACGACCATTTCGGGAGTGCCATTTCGCTCTGTGCGGATATCCTTCTTGTGGGGGCTTATTACGCTGACCAGAAGGCTTCAAACCGCGGCAAGGCCTATCTTTTTCAAAGATCCTGCAGGGAAGGGAAAAACTGGAAAGAAATTAAAATCCTTTCAGCATCGGATGAATCAGATTACAACCAGTTTGGCTGTTCGGTATCTGTCTCCGGGACCCTTGCGGTGATCGGAGATGATCAGGCGGTATCTCCGGATACGTGCCGTGGGAAAGCGTATGTATTCCACAAGGATTGCGGGGGTGTGGATAACTGGGGTGAAGTGAGGAATTTTACTGCCCGGGATAAGGAAAGCTGTGATGAATTTGGGTTTTCCGTGGCCGTATCGGGTAGTACGGTTGTGATAGGGGCTGCCCGGGCCGCATCGGGGGGTCACCAGCGTGGCCAGGCATATGTGAAGGATTTTGCCCCGGAACTAACCGGTTATGCAGTTTCACACGGGGTGCCGGCGTGTAGGATTCCGCCGATGACACCTGTTGGCATCCTGAGTTTGATACATAATCTGCGAACCGGGATACAACCCCCCGGTCAGATACAGCCGGTGAAAGCGGAAAAGTTTTCCGGTATCCTGAAACCTGATTCAGAAAAACCACCTATCTTTCGTAAATGAAGGAACCTCTCCGGAAAACCAGGGAAAAACGGGAAATATGAGTACTGGAGTGACCTGCTCCCGTGCATAGCATTTCAGTCCTTTGCCTGGAAACCCGTCGGAACACAGCTCAAATATCTTTGATGGCATGGCTTTTTTAGAGAATTACGCGCCTGGCCTGAACGGGATTCGGAAATGGTACGACGTCCCGGGACCGGAGGGGGAATTCCTGCCAGGGGCCACCTGGAATTCGCTCCGGAGCGGATGAGAAACAGACCCGAAGGTACTCTGATATCCCGGAATGACATTTTCCTAATTCTGAGTAAATAAAGATAGATAAAACCTTAAAAATTTAAAATTTTCGTTTTGAGTACTTTTTTTAAAAAGCAAATTTATTTATATAAATACGTTACAGTTTGGATCAGTGAAGAAAAGGAGGTGACCGGATGTTTGATTGGGCTCTGTTCCTCAAGATCATTATTGCAGTTCTTCAGGCCATTGCAAGCAACCTGCCGGCAATATGAATTCAGGAGGCACAGATTCCTCCACACTCCCCTTTTGTTGATTTTCTTGCTCTCAGTTTCCCGTAGTTCCTGAGATTGCATCCCGGATAGGGAATGAATGTGGCTCTGAACATACCATTTCCTGAACAAGGGTTTCCTGATTGGATCAAATCTCCTCAGGTCGCTATCGGAAACCGTTGATAGGTCGGATTCGTAAATAAACAGAAATTTCTAACCGGTTTTCGTCATAGTTCCAGTGGAAACAAAGGGGTATATGAATAAAATCTTTCCGGCTTCAATCTGATGATTTTAGGAAAAATGCAGTGAATTCAGGGGGTTTCATTCTATTGATGGAACTGCAGCGAGAGTTTCGAGGTCCGGAGAGATTTTGCCCGGACCGCGGTATTTTCCGTGCGGAACCAGAATTTCAAACCAGGCACCCTGGCCGAATTTCCCGCATTCCCGGATCCGGATACCGGTACCTGCCAGGATCTCACGTGAAAGGGCAAGACCAAGGCCGGTACCTTGTCCGACTCCCTTTTCGAATATGCGCTCTTTTTCCGGATCCGGTATTCCTTCGCCGTTATCGCTTACCGAGATAATCAGTCCTTCCTCCGTTTCCCGGGCTGAGAGGGTGATTCTCGTCAGTCCCCGGGCATATCGTATTGCGTTTTCAAAGAGGTTGCTGAACACGTTCTCAAACAGACATTCCGCAAACACCTCATATCCGAGCTTGTCAGGATTTATACAGAACAGGCATAGCTCGAACGGGGACATTGCAGATCGCAGGGTATCATAGAGCGGCTGCCAGGATGCTTTGGATTTTCCGGAATTCCTGTACCTCTGCATGCAGCAGAGGTGCCGCTCAATACCATGCAATGCTGCAGACTGATGATCCAGGTAGGTAATGGCCTGAGGGTCCCCAACGGAAGCGAGCAAAAGGGAATTATACGAGTAAGCCAGCGAGAGCTTATTCATCAGATCGTGACGGGTTGTATCGATGAGAATATCCTGATCGCTGATGGTTTTCCGGAGGGATTCCTGTTCCTGTACCAGATCCGAAATATCGGTTATTATCAGGACAAGTCTCTGGTCTTTCGGGAAAGAGCGGGACGTTGCTGTCATGCGCACGATCCGCGTCTCTTCCCGGTTTCTTTGGATTACTACGTCACAGGAGGAGATCCGGTTACCGGATAATTCACCTTCGATAAACGATTCAACTGTTTTGCAGGAATCCGGTGCAATGTACTGGAAGAACGGCTGACCGGTCATCTGTTCCTGAGAGAGACCGAACAGTCCCGCAGTACCCTCGTGTACCTGCTCAATTATCCTGCTCCGAAGGATGAGGCCGCCCATCAGATCATCGATATGCACGGGATAGTTATTCGTTTCTCTCATACGTACGCCTCCGGTTAATCGTCCCCATCGCATCACGATTCAGGAAAATATGGAGTCCTGCACACACGATCATGATGATACCGGTCAGCAGATTCAGGGAGGGTGCGACGGAGTTCAGGATATTCCAGGTACCGCTGTCTGTAATTCCGGGAAACCGGGTCCAGGTCATAACTCCCGTGATGCCACACAGAATTGCAGAGCCCGGAAAAATCATATTTATAATTTCATTCGTGCGATATTGTCTCATGGCCGGGCACCTCTCTGAGGTAGCTGGCGAGCCGGGAGTTCCGGTGCAGTTTTCCGGTGGCTTCGCGGTCGGAACGTCTTCTCCAGTTTTATGGTACGGCACCGGGAAACTCCGTGATGCCGGTGACGCAGGTCACCAGTATCTGCTGTCCCGTTTGTTCCGCAATGTTGCGTCATAGTGTATCCAGCCTCGTTTCTTGGGAAGAGTCCTGATGAAAGGAACTGTTGTTGTAAAGTATATTTTACATTAAGTGATTTAAACATTACCATTAGTGCAACAATAACAACAAAATTTTATTGTACCCTGCGGCTTCCAGACAGCGCCCCCGCTACTTCATGAGAAGGGAGGACAATTTTCGGAAAAAGCCTTCTACGGAGCCGAATCCCCAAAAAGTATTTGAATATTGGTTATTTCGACAGGAAAGCATTTATTGCATTATTTATAACCAGCTCAATATTGGAAGAGGATCGCTCTAGAATCTTCTCCGGTGGTCAGGAGGAGGCCCTTTTGTACGGGTTCCAAAGCCACCACCTTTGACGGCTGGGAATACAGGTTCCCTGCTGTGGTGATACGATGGACGAGAAAATTGTGGCACTTACCAGCCAGGCGAAGCAGTTTGCCCATGATCTGGACGCTCTTGAGAATGAAGTCAGGAAAGTGATTGTCGGCCAGGAGGCGGTAGTGAACCGGCTCCTCGTTGCACTCTGTGCCGATGGCCACGTTCTCCTGGAAGGGGTACCGGGAATTGCAAAGACACTTACGATACGAACCCTCTCGCAATGTATCGATTGCAGTTTTACCCGGCTCCAGTTTACCCCGGATATCCTTCCTGCCGATATCATGGGAACCAAGATCTTCAACCAGAAAGAGTCGGTCTTTTCGACGGTAAAGGGGCCGATCTTTGCGAATTTTGTCCTTGCCGATGAGATCAACCGGGCACCCCCCAAGGTCCAGTCTGCCCTCCTTGAGGCGATGCAGGAACGGCAGGTGACCATCCAGGGGGAGACCCATCCCCTGCCCCGCCCCTTTTTTGTCCTTGCGACGGAAAACCCCATTGAATCGGAGGGAACCTATCCTCTCCCTGAGGCCCAGGTTGACCGGTTCATGTTCAAGGTGATGATGACCTACCCGGGTAAGGATGAGGAGGTAACAATCCTCGATCGTTTCACGGAAGGCGTGAATGCAGTACCGGGAAAGATTCTCTCCACTGAGCGGCTCCTTGCAATCCAGGCTTTCACCCGGAGCGTGTACGCCGATGCAGCTATCAAGCACTACGTGGCCGAGCTGGTCGATGCAACCCGGAAACCTGGGGATTATGGGCTGGATCTTGCCGGGTACATTGCATATGGGGGATCTCCCCGTGCGTCCATCAACCTCATTCTCGGTGCGAAAGCCCATGCCCTGATGCAGGGACGGGGCTACGTGATTCCTGAGGATGTGAAAACAGTAGCCCCGGATGTCCTGCGGCACCGGATAATCCTTACCTATGAAGCCGAAGCGGACGCCATAACTCCTGACACGATCATTGACACCCTGCTCAAGACCGTGCGGGTGCCGTGATCCTGGGGAGGTACCGGCGATGGATGACCGGAAGGAACTGATCCGGCAGATCCGGAAGATCGATATCACCACATCCCGACGGGTGCAGGGCCTTGAGATCGGCAGACACCACTCGGTTTTCCGGGGACAGGGTGTCGAGTTTGCCGAGATACGGGAGTATGTACCGGGAGACGATATCCGTTCGATCGACTGGAAGGTATCGGCCCGGCTCTCCCGCCCGTTCGTAAAACAGTTCACCGAGGAACGGGACCAGACGTTTTACTTCGTCCTGGACATATCGGGCTCGGGGAGTTTCGGATCCTCCGTGACCAAGCGGAGGAGAGCAATCGAGATCATTGCCAGCCTCATGTTCGCGGCAGTCCGGAACAACGACCGGATCGGGCTTGCACTCGTTTCGGACCATATGGAAAAATTTGTCCGGGCAAAGAAAGGGAGACGGCACGTGATCGGTCTTCTCAATACTATCATTGATCACCAGCCCGGCTCCCGGAAAACGGACCTTGCGGCAGCAATCCGGCTCCTTGCGCATGCCCTCCGGCGCCAGTGCTCCGTGCTCCTGATCTCCGATTTCGATTCGCCGCCATTTGCCCGGGATCTTGCAATTCTCCGGGCACACCATGAGGTAATAGCGCTCCGTATCATGGATCCGGTGGAACGGGATCTCCCGGATGTAGGGTATATTACCCTGGAAGATGCCGAGACCGGCGAGCAGATTCTCGTTGATACCTCGGACGCCGGGTTCCGGGAGAGGTACCGCACCCTGGTTTCGGAATCGGAAGAGAAACTGGACCATGAACTGGCAAAGAGCGGCACTGCATCCCTCCCCATTCTCACGAGTGAACCGTACGATGTCCCGCTGAAACAGTTCTTCAAGGGTATTCCGGGAAGGAGGCGTGCCTATGGCAGGATTTTATAATCCGATCTGGCTTCTCGGGCTCATCTCGCTGCCCGTGATCTATTATCTCCACTACAGGGCTTCCAGGAAACGGAAGATGGAGGCGATGGGGTTCTCTAAGGTGGCCGTCCTCCAGGCAGCTCTTGGGGACGGGAAAAAATCCCGGAGGCCGCAGATTCTTCTTTTCCTTGCACTGGCAGCTCTGGGACTCATATTCATCGGCCTTGCCGATCCTCACATCCCGCTGGAGCAGACACGGCAGGGTGCGAACGTCATCTTCGTTATCGATGATTCCGGGAGTATGCAGGCTACCGATTACTCTCCGACCAGAATTGAAGCTGCCAAGAGTGCTGCGGGACTCCTCCTCTCCCAGCTGGATCCGAAAGATAACGCCGGGATTGTAGTTTTTGAATCAGGGGCTACGACCGCGGCCTATCTCAGCCCTGATAAGGACCGGGTAATGACGAAGCTTGAAAGCATAACCCCGAAGACAGGCCAGACGGCAATCGGAGACGGCCTTGCGCTTGCGGTCGATATGGCCCAGTCCCAGCCAAGCACGAAAAAAGTGGTCATCCTGCTTTCGGATGGGGTCAATAACGCCGGTGTGATCTCTCCCGAGGAAGCAACGTCATTTGCTCAGGCGGCGGGGATCCAGGTCTTCACGGTCGGGATGGGGTCAGCTGAGCCGGCACTTCTCGGGTACGACTGGATGGGGAACCCGCAATATGCCCAGATGGATGAAGCCACCCTGAAGTCGATTGCCGAAAAGACCGGCGGGAAATATTACAAATCGGTCGATTCCCGGACACTCTCCGAGATCTACGCTGGGCTGAAGGAGCAGATCACCCGGGAGAAAGAGGACACCAGCATCAAGGACGTCTTCTTTGTCGGTGCGCTCATCCTCATCCTTGGGGAACTCTACCTCCGCTATGGAAGGGGGCGGATCATTCCATGAGAGGAAAATTTGCCGCAATCTTTCTCCTGGCGCTCCTCCTGGTGGCTGCGGCATCCGCTGCGGAGATCACGCTCTCGACCGACCAGAAGGATTACTACTTCGTTCTTGGGGAAACCGCGGAGATCCCGGTCACCATCTCGAACACGTACGGCCATGCGGTCGCCGGGATGCTGCGTTCATCGACAACGGAATCCTCCATGCAGATGGGCATTTTAATGTCGAGCTCGAATTCCCGGTCCCAGGATTATACGGCCCAGGAAGGGAATTCGGTTCTTACGGTCAGCGCCGGAACATCGGATACCGAGAAGACGCTTCAGATCCAGCTTGCATTTGACTACACGGAGACAACTCCCCTCTCCGCAAGCCTCGGGGAGATCACGGTCCACTTCGTGACAGACCAGTCGCAGGTCCAGACAACGAAGCAGCAGGTGACAAGCACAACGACGGCAGGGCAATCCGGCTCTTCTTCGTCATCCTCATCGTCATCCAGCTCGTTCCAGTTTTCCCAGCAGCTCCAGCAGCAGTCGGCAACGAGCGGTTCCGGCCAGGATCTCCAGAACAACCAGATGGCGCAGGACACATCCGCCCTGAAGCAGCAGCTTCAGCAGGAGCAGGCCAGATCGGAAGAGAAACGCTCCGAATTTCTCGAGCTCCTGAACGCGGACCCGACCTATCGCGCGATAAACGGGACTCTGACCAACGAAAGTTATCCCCTTGCTGGGCTGGAGCCGAACCCGGTGGCCAACGATACCGGGACATTCACTGCAGAATTTACCGGTACCACCGGGAAGGTAGCGGTTACCGGATCGATGGAGAACGGGGTCGTGCAATCGGTAGTAGAGAACACGTCTGCCCGGATTGGTCTCCCGACGCCCCTTACCGATAACCAGACCTACCAGGGATTCCTCCAGGATCTCGGGAATGGGAACTACCAGCGTACAGGAACTCTCATCTCAACAACTCCCGGCAGCTCCACCATAAATCTCACGTATCAAAACGCGGAAGGGAGAGCCGCGTGGGTGAACGGAACTATCCAGAATGGGAACCTTACCTCAGTAACCCTTGCGAAGGAGAAGGTTGAGTTCCCGTTCCTGCCCGTTATCCTGGGCGGCATCCTGCTTGCCCTTGCGGCTGGGGTCGGGTATCTTCTTTATCGGAAATACCGGAACCGGCCAAAGAAAACAGCTTCCCAGGGGTCGGCCTCCCGGCAGGTGCCCGGTCCGAAAGAGTACCGAAAGGAAGCACTGAAGATCCTTGAGAACGCAGAACGGGCTTTCTCGATCGGGCAGTACCCTGAGGCATATGGGGGAGCAGGCCAGGCGCTCCGGTTCTTTATCTCCCACCGGTTTGGTTCCGGTACCGAGATGACGAACCGTGAGGTTGGCACCCTTCTGCATTTCTCCCGGAATGAGATCTCCGGAGCATCGGATATCCTTACCCGGTGCAGTCTCGTCGAGTTTGCAAAGGATGAGCCGGAACCCGAAGAATTCCGGCGATACGTGGATTTCATCCGCAGAATTATCCGGGACACGTAACGGCGTCTCCCAAACCCTCTTTTTACGAGATGGATCGCCCGAATCTGTCAGTGCCTGGCGCCTTATTTTTGCGTAGCCGATCCGGCTCCAGGGATACACGGCATATGTTCTGAATCCCGTGCTTTTCTCAGGGTACCTGCCCTCTCAAAGGAGAACCTGACGATCCGTTCCAGACAAGGGAAAGAAGCGCATCCCAGGATCACAACCCCTGTAATGTACTAAAAATGCATCAGACCCCCTGCATAAAAAATGGTATTCTCAGAAGTGAATTGTAGAAATCATGGAGGGGTCGGATGAATAATTAGCGTTGGATCAGCTCCCTGAATCCCACCCACCAACCCTGCACGTACTATCAGGATTCGTTCACTTTCACGACTGTAGCGAAGAATATTTTTCGATTGACGGGGAATCCCGGTGCAAAATATTGCTGAATGCTAAGAATGTATCCGACCCCCCCTCCAGCATGGAAACCCGTAAAGGATGAGGCATCAGGCATGCAAAATACGTGAAGGAAATCGGGATGAGGGTGAGGGGATATCTCCCGCAAAAAAGTTCAGAGCAGGTTCAGGATCCGTATGGCAAGGTGGGCGGCATTGTCCCCGTTATCAATGCCAACACACGCAACGGGGACGCCTTTCGGCATCTGCACGATGGAGAGGAGGGCATCGAGGCCGTTTAAGGTACCGCTGACCGGGACCCCGATGACCGGCTTCGTGGTTTTTGAGGCTATGACACCGGGAAGTGCTGCAGAAAGACCTGCAATCGCAATGAATACTTTTGCATCGCTCTTTTTGACATAGTCATCCAGTTTGTCCGGGTCCCGGTGGGCGGAGATGACCTGGCAATCGCAGGATATTTTCTGGTCGTCCAGGACCTTTTTTGCTTTCCCGGCAATCGCGGCATCCGATGCCGACCCGCATACAATCGAAACGTCTACCATGCAGGAGCTCCAAATATATAATCTGCTCTTAGCATAAAGTATGGACTGATTCAGATGGAAAAGGAACCACTCCTCATGCTGCCAGGTCCGGTCCCGATGCCGGAACGGGTCCGGGCCGCGATGATGCGCCAGGCCATCAACCACCGGAGCGCCGAGTTCGGCGCCGTATACGCGGACTGTGTCCGTATTCTCAGGACCACGTTCGGAACAGAGAACGAACTCTTTGTCATCAGTGGTTCCGGGACTGCTGCGATGGAAGCAGCGGTCGCGAATTTCGGGAAAGACAGGAAGATTGCCTGCCTGAACAACGGGAAGTTCGGGGAGCGCCTGTTCAAGATCTCCCAGCGGTACGGGAAAGCAACCGAAGTTGCATCCGAGTGGGGGACGCCCTTGGATCTTGCAAAGCTCGAACAGGAACTCGAACAGGGTGCCGAGATGGTGACCCTCGTCCATAACGAGACCTCGGCTGCTATCCTGAACCCTGCCCAGGAAGTCGGCAGGCTCTGCCGGAAACACGATGCCCTCTTCGTGATGGATGGCATCACTTCAATTGCCGGTGACCTTGTAGAGTCAGACAGGTGGGGTGTCGATATCGCAATCACCGGCTCCCAGAAGTGCCTTGCAGCACCGGCCGGGCTCTCGGCCGTTTCTGTGAGCAGCAGGGCATGGGACCGGCTTGTCAAGAACCCACCCTTCTATCTCGACCTTGCCGCATACCGGAAGAACGCGAAGAATACCCCGATGGAGACCCCGTACACCCCGGCGGTCCCGCTTTTCCTCGCCCTCCGGGAGGCCTGCCTTATCGTTGAGGAAGAAGGTCTTGCGAACCGTATCGCCAGGCACCGGAAGATGTCAAAGGCCGTCCGGACTGCGGCTCTGGAGTGGGGCCTTGAGCTCTTCCCGAAGGTTGACCAGCTGCACACGTATTCGAATACCGCAACCGGTATCCGGATCCCGGAAGGTGTATCGGATGCAGACTTCCGGGGTGTCATCAAGAAGATGGGTGTTATTATCGCAGGCGGCCAGGATCACCTGAAGGGCAGGATCTTCCGGATTGGTACCATGGGCGCTGTCGGTGCCCCGGAGATCCTTGCAACCCTCGCCGCTACCCAGCATGCCCTGAAGAAATCCGGGTTCAGGGTGAAGGGCGACGGCGTCTCGGCGGCCTGCGAGGTGCTGGGATGAGGGTAGGCGTCGCGGATACTACCTTTGCACGGGTCAATATGGGTGGTATCGCGACCGATGAACTCAAAAAGCACGCCAGCGTTGCAGTGGAACGGGTAACCGTTCCCGGGATCAAAGACCTCCCGGTCGCCTGCAAGAAGCTCATCGAGGAACGCAGGTGCGACATCGTGATCGCGCTCGGGATGCCAGGCGGGAAAGAGAAGGACCGGATGTGCGCCCACGAGGCGTCGCAGGGTCTCATCATGACCCAGCTGATGACGAACACGCACATCATCGAAGTCTTTGTCCACGAGGATGAGGCAAAAGACGACCAGGAACTTGCATGGCTTGCGGAACAGCGGGCGAGAGAGCACGCGGTCAACGCTGTGAAACTCGTCCTGCACCCGGAAGTTCTTACCCGGGAAGCAGGCACCGGCCAGCGCCAGGGATTTCCCGACGCGGGCCCTGCCCGGCGCTGACGGTTCATGATAAAGAATTATTGCAGGAAGAGAGCTAACTAGGAATGGGATTATGGCAATAAAACTGGGATTTGTGGTCGCGGAATTCAACCGTGACATCACGTACATGATGGAGATCGAGGCCCGGGAACACGCAGCGTTCCTCGGGGCACAGGTGACCGAATGTCTCTATGTCCCGGGCGCATACGATATGCCGCTCGCGATCAAGAAGATGCTCCAGAACGGGAAGGTGGACGCTGTCGTGACCATCGGCTGCGTCATCGAGGGTGCAACCCAGCACGATGAGATTGTCGTGCAGCACGCAGCCCGGAAGATCATCGATCTCTCGCTTGAATACGGAAAACCGGTGGCACTCGGCATCTCCGGACCGGGCATGACCCGTCTTGAAGCAACCGAACGCATCGATTACGCAAAACGTGCCGTTGAATCTGCCATCAAGCTTGTCCAGCGATTGAAATGAAGCCACTCTCGGAGCGGATATCCGCGATCGAGGAGTCGGCGACTATCGCGGTTTCGAATCTCGCGAAGAAGATGCAGCGGGAGGGGCGGGACGTCATCAGCCTCTCCATCGGGGAACCCGATTTCGATACGCCGCAGCACATCAAGGATGCCTGCATCGACGCACTGAACCGGGGGGAGACCCATTATACCCCGAGTAACGGGATCCCCGAACTCCTTTCTGCCATTTCGGAAAAAATCACCCGTGAAAACGGTTTTTCCTGCAAACCCGAAGAGGTCATCGTATCCTGCGGTGCAAAGGACGCCATCTACAATGCTATGGCGGCGGTCCTGAACCCGGGCGATGAAGTGGTGATTCTCGATCCCGCCTGGGTCTCGTACGAGCCCTGCGCCCGGATGGCCGGTGGGAAGGTAATCCACACGCCCCTGAATAACAAGACATTCCAGGTCGGGGAATCCCTCAAGGAGCGGGTGAATGCGAAGACCAAGATGATCGTGGTCAATTCGCCCTCGAACCCGGCAGGATCGATCCTTGACAGGAGTTCCCTCCGGACGGTTGCCGACCTCTGCGAGGATTACGATGTCTATGCCCTCTCGGATGAAATTTACGAGAAACTCATCTACGGGAAACAGCACATCTCACTCGCGTCCATCGGGGATATGGCACAGCGGACTATCACGATCAACGGTTTTTCGAAAGCCTATGCAATGACCGGCTGGCGGCTTGGATACGCGGTTGCACCGGTCCCGATTATCAGGGAGATGTCCAAGGTCCAGCAGCATTCCATCAGCAATCCCACGAGTTTTGCGATGTGGGGGGGCGTTGCGGCGCTCAAAGGCGACCAGTCCTGCGTTGAAACGATGTGCAGGGAATTCGACCGGCGCAGGAAGTACCTGTTCGGCGAGCTGAAAGCGATGGGGTACGAGACCGCACCCGCGGACGGTGCGTTTTACGCATTTGTGAATGTCGGAGGAGACGATACAGCGGTTGCAAAGAACTGGCTGGAGACTGCAGAAGTTGCGGTTACCCCGGGATCCGCATTCTATGCTCCCGGCTGGCTCCGGCTTTCGTATGCTGCATCGTACGACCGGCTCCGGGAAGCCGTGGAACGGATCAAAGTACGCTGTCCGAAATAACCAATTCGGATCCCCTTTTTTGACACTCCCCCGGGTTTCCGGCATTTGATGTCATGTGTCCATGACGTAGTTCTCCCGCATTCCGGCTATCATCGCAGTCCCTATATAATCGGAGGGTGATCTATTCTGTAGCATCGTACCTTATGTACGGATACTCCGGTCAGACATCGGGATTCTTCAGGGGTGACGGGAATGATAACGATCTATAAGACTGTCGGAACTGAACTGCAGCAGATCCCGGATTTCGAACCCGGCTCATGGGGAAAAGTCTGTGCCCCTACCCATGAAGAGCTGGATCAGCTCAGCGAGCGGTTCGGCATTGATCCGGATTTTCTCACCGATCCCCTTGATGTCGATGAACGGGCCCGTATCGAGCGCGAGGAAGGGGTGACCCTGATTGTCCTGCGTATCCCCCGGCTCGATACCTATGAGGCAGATGTTCCCTTTACGACGCTCCCGGTCGGTATTATTCTTGCAGATGAAATTATCATCACAATCTGCGCCACCGAGGTGGATGTTGTATCGGATTTTTCGAAGGGGAAAGTTCGGAACTTCTCGACCGGACAGCGGACCCGGTTCATCCTCCAGCTCTGTATGCGGACCTCCCTTCTGTACCTCAAGTATCTCCGGGAGATCAACCGGCTCACGAATCTCGTAGAAAAAGAACTGCACCGGGCCAGCAGGAACGAGCAGCTGATCCGGCTTCTCAACCTGGAAAAGAGCCTCGTGTTTTTCCAGACATCGATCCGGTCGAACGCCCTGATGCTGGAAAAGCTCTATAATGTCAAATCCATCAGGATGGATCCGGACGAATCCGATCTCCTGGACGACCTGATCGTTGAGAACCGTCAGGCAATGGAGATGACGAATATCTATGCAAAGGTCCTGAACGGGACCATGACCGCCTTTGCGTCGCTCATCTCCAATAACCTGAACATGGTGATGAAGTCCCTTGCGACCATCACGATCATCCTGATGATCCCGACCCTGGTTGCGAGCATGTACGGGATGAACGTGGAGCTCCCCTTCCAGCATACGGAATATGCCTTCCCCTTTGTCATGGGGGTCTCCCTGCTCCTGTCCGTGATGGGTATCCTGCTCTTCTGGAGAAAAGAGATCGTCTGAACCGGTCCGGTCTCACGGAACCGGAAATTTCCGCAACCGGAATCTATTCTTGTCTCTCTCCGGATATTCCCGGCAGCTCCTTTTCAACGTCTTTCCACGAATATCCATCCAGGAACGGGAAGAAGTGGGCATTGTTCTCCTGCATTCCGATAATTCCGACCGGAACTACGGAACTGATACAGGAGATATCGGTGCAGAAGGAGCTCTTCCGGATGACCGGGATGAGCGTCCAGTCTCCGGCCCGGACAGCTTCCCCAAGACCCAGCGTTTCCATCATGCCGGCACCCCATTTCTTTCTGCCTGGTGTGGGGGTGCCCCTGCCTCATACGGGGTTGGGAAATGGCGCCGTAGTATCCGGTATACCCGGATCCCGGTCAGGAGCGGACAGGTGATCCGGAAGACAGCATCAAAGCTGAGATCAAAGGTCGGCTGGTCAAAGACCGGGACAATGTGGATTTCGAGGCGCGGGATAGCATACAGGAGTCCCCGGGCTGCACTGAGCCAACCGTACAGGCAGCCGGTCCTGGCGGGGCTGTCCATGCCGAATGCAAGGTAGCAGGTACAGCTCCGGAGATGCACGCCTCTCCGGACGACCGGAATGATCTCCGTGAGAAAGGGCAGGATAGTGCTCATCCCGCGATAGAGGCTCTCAGCCAGGGAGGATTCCCCTCTTTTACCAGCGTTTTCTTTATCCGGTTTCTTCCCGGTTCTCACAAACCGGTATACCGGCCGGTTAAGGAGCAGTACCTGTACTGTATGTGGATTGCCCGGATCGGTCCGGACCGTGATGATGCCCCAGGATACCAGCCAGGAAAATTCCTGTGTCTCATGGCTCCGGGTATAGCTGAGCGAAACGTCAACCGGCACGAATGTCGCGTACAGAATGGTCGCAAGTACAAGGATAGATAAGAATGCCGCTGCTGCGAGAACGAGGAAAAGAATGAATTCCATGAACAGCACGGCCTCCTGTGGAAACGGATTATCCGGTCGTCCGTTATTCTTTCTTCTTCATTGCGGCCGATGTTACTGCCGAAATAACCTGCGGGGCAAGCTGCTCGGACACCGTGCTGACCACCTCTGCGACAGCGCTCCTCCTCCTCAGGGAGATGACCTGGACCCCCTCCGCACCTTTCACGCCGGTTGTAACGATCAGGAGTGCGACCGGGGAGATCCCTCCGCCTGCACCGCTCCCCTCCCCGTTGCATTTTTCACTGCCGCCCCCTCCCGCACCGAACCCGAACCCGAATTCCGAGACCGGGATAACCATCCGGTCCTCAAAGATCATGGGCTCCCCTACGATCTTCTTGGTCGAGAGCAGCCGGTCCAGTTCATCCACTGTTGTTTTCAGGAGTTCTTCTTTCGTCATGGCAATTCCCTACCTGTAGTTCGCGACGGCCCGGGTATATACCTATCGGATGTGCCGTTTCAGACAGGTACCCGAGTGCGGGGACAACTATAATTCCCCCAACAGGCGATCTTTCCCCATGTGCGGAACGGGCGGATACGATCCCGCAGATACGGACTGGAATGAGGTCTGGAAAGCGCGAATGGCACGGCACGATGCCACGAAAAATTTCCACGATCCTTCGCATAACTGGGACAATAAGGAGAATGCGGAGCGGTATTACCGGAGCTCGCAGGGGGAGTTCGATGCCCGGGTAAACCAGACGATAGCAGGGCTTAAGCTCTCGCGGGAGTACCGTGTCCTTGACATTGGATCCGGTCCGGGGACGCTTGCCATCCCCCTGTCCCCTCTTGTGAAAGAAGTGACAGCACTTGATTCGTCCGAAGGGATGCTCGCGATCCTCCGGGATCATGCGGATCGGGCTGGAATACAGAATATCCGGACCGTCCACGGGCTCTGGGAGGAGATCGATCCGGTACGGGACCTCGCAGGGCCGTACGACATTATCATCTCCTCGCTGGCACTCACCATGTTCGATCTTAAAAGCGCCCTCCGGAAGATGAACGATGCCTGCTCGGGATATGTTGCCGTCTACTGGTTTGCGGATATGCCGTTCTGGGAGCGGAACAACGCCGGCCTCTGGGAACAGCTGCACGGGAGCCCGTACTATCCCTCCCCGAAAGCAGACTGTGTCTTCGGGGTTCTCTGCCAGATGGGCCTTTTCCCTGATGTCACGATGCTCCCGCTTGATAAAACTTACCGGTTCGGGAATCTTTCTGAAGCGCTCGCGTATTTCGCGCCAAAGTTTGGTGTTAAAACCCCCCAGCAGGAAGCGATCCTCCGGGAATATATTTCCCGGTTCATCCGGGCCGATGGGAACGGGGTCATCCTTTCCGGAGATTCCCTCCATGCAAAAATCGTGTGGCATGCCCGGCAGGGATATTCAATATAATCTGCCGGGCAAATCCCAAAATATTGTACTTTTTTGTGCATCAAAAACCATAGTAATACCAAAATGTATTTACACGTTCATGACAACCGGGTACTATGCAGACGAAGATCCTTCTAGAGGAAGACCAGATCCCCCGTGAATGGTATAATATCCAGGCGGACCTCAAAACGCCGCTTGAACCGCCGCTTCACCCGGCAACCCATAAACCGGTTGTCCCGGAAGACCTTGCCCCGATCTTTCCCATGGAACTCATCAGGCAGGAGGTGAGCACCCAGCGGAATATCCCGATTCCGGAGGAAGTCCGGGAGGTGCTTACGCTGTTCCGGCCCAGCCCGCTGTACCGGGCCAGGAGGCTTGAGAAATTTCTCAAGACCCCGGCAAAGATCTATTACAAGTGGGAAGGCCAGAGTCCTTCCGGGAGCCACAAGACCAATACTTCGGTCCCGCAGGCATATTACAACATGAAGGCCGGGATAGAAAGGATCGCAACCGAGACCGGTGCGGGCCAGTGGGGTTCGGCCCTCTCGTTTGCGACCAGCATCTATAACCTTGAATGCACGGTATACATGGTCAGGGCAAGTTACGACCAGAAGCCGTACCGGAAGATTATGATGCAGGTCTATGGCGCCGAATGCCTGCCGAGCCCGACAGACCGGACGAACTCCGGAAGGGCGGTCCTCGCAAAGGACCCGGATACCCCGGGCAGTCTTGGTATCGCAATCTCGGAAGCGGTCGAGGATGCCGCGACCCATGCCAACACAAATTACGCTCTTGGGTCTGTCCTGAACCATGTCTGTCTCCACCAGACCATCATCGGCCTTGAAGCCCGGGAACAGCTCGCGATGGTGGACGAGTACCCGGATGTCGTAATCGGCTGCGTGGGCGGGGGCTCGAACTTTGCGGGAATAGCCTTCCCGTTTGCCGGCGACAAGCTTACGGGCCGGCACCCGGATGTCCGGATAGTCGGGGTCGAACCCGCTGCCTGCCCGAGTCTTACGAAGGGCCTGTACGAGTACGATTTCGGGGATATCGCGGGCCTGACACCGCTTATGCGGATGTACACGCTCGGCCACGATTTCGTGCCCCCGGCGATCCACGCCGGCGGGCTCCGGTACCATGGGGATTCCCCCATCGTCTCGAAGCTCGTTCACGAGAAAACCGTGGAAGCGGTTGCCTGTTACCAGAACGATGTCTTTGAGGCGGCCCGGACGTTTGCGAGAACTGAAGGGATCATCGTCGCACCTGAAGCCGCCCATGCGGTAAAAACTGCTATCGATGAAGCCCTGAAATGCCGTGCGACCGGGGAGGAAAAGACGATCCTCTTCAATAACACGGGTCACGGCAATTTCGACATGAGCGCCTACGATGCCTTCAACCAGGGGAAACTCGCGGACTACGAGTACCCGGCAGAACTGATCAAAGCGTCACTTGCAAAGCTGCCGAAAATATCCTGAACTTTTTATGATTCGAATAGGGCTCATCGTCAACCCGGTTGCGGGCATGGGTGGTTCGGTGGGCCTGAAAGGTACCGATGGGAAGGTGCAGGAGGCAGTTCTCCGGGGCGCAGCCCCGAACGCCGGGAACCGGGCACGCGAAACAATTGCCCTTCTTGCCCGCGATCCCGGCATGGTATTTTTCACGTGCTCCGGGGCAATGGGGGAGAATACGCTCCGTGAGTCAGGGGCCGGGCAGTTCTCGGTTGAGTACCGCCATACCGGGGAAAGCAGCGGAGAGGACACAAAGGCGGCTGCCCGGAAGTTCCGGGCGCTGGGCGTGGATCTTATCCTGTTCTGCGGGGGCGACGGGACCGCCCGGGACATCTTCGATGCTGTGGACCGGACCGTCCCAATCCTCGGGATACCCGCCGGGGTGAAGATGTACTCCGGGGTATTTGCCCTTGATCCCACTCGCGCAGCTGAGGTGGCGCGGGAAGCGGGCACGCTTTCCCTGCAGGATACCGAGATCCTGGATATTGACGAGGAAGCATACCGGGCCGGGGCGTTCGTAACTCGGCTGTACGGCATTGCCAGGACCCCGGTGCTCCGGGATCTGGTACAACTCCCGAAAGAGATCCATGCAGAGCAGGACGACGACCTCGCAAAGGACGGGATCGCCCGGTTCATCGGGGAGCTTCTGGTCCCGGGTACCACGTACATCCTTGGGGCAGGGACCACAACCGAACGCATTGCCCGTCATATAGGGCTGGGAAAGACCCTTCTGGGGGTCGATGTCATCCGGGACAGAAAATGTATCGCCCCGGATGCCGATGAACGAACCCTGCTCCGGATTATCGCGGAAAGCCAGGAATCCCGTATCATTGTAAGCCCGCTCGGGACCCAGGGATTCATCCTGGGCAGGGGAAGCCAGCAGATCAGTGCGAACGTCCTGCGTAACTGCGGGCCCGGAAGCCTGATCGTCGTCGGGACCCCGCAGAAACTTGCCGAAACCCCGGTCCTGCATGTGGACAGCGGGGACCGGGAGCTTGATGCGGCGCTTGGGGACTCTCTATCGGTCGTATGCGGGTACCGGCTTGCCCAGCGGAAGCGTCTCGCCCGGTAAAGGCAAGTGATCCGGAATTACAGGAGCATACGTCCCGTCCGGAATACGACAGGCAGAAAAAGGGAGGGAAGGCCGGCCCGGAGATCCGGACCGGCTTGACAAGTCGTCAGGGTTCCCGGGAATTATCCCAGGGACGCGACCGTCTTTTTATAGACTTCGTTCAGCACCTGGGCGAGCCCGGCATACATCGCGGAGAGCCCGCAGATGATCCCTTCGTACCCTGCAATGGTCGTAACCATGCTGTTTCCGGTTGCGTCGCCGATTGCGAGGAGGAAGAACAGGACGGTCAGGGAGCCGAAGACGAACTGGAGCGCCCGGTTCAGTTTCAGGGTCCCGATGAACATCACCGCTGTGAAAACTCCCCACATAGCGAGGTACGCGGCCATTGAGATCTTATCGGCTGCCGTCGCAAGACCCAGCGCCGGTAATACGATGAGTGCAACGAGCGTGAGCCAGAAGAACCCGAACGAGAGGAACGCTGTGGTTCCAAAGGTATTGTTCTTCTTCCACTCCATAATCCCTGCAACGATCTGGGCAAGGCCGCCGTAAAAGATCCCCATCGCCAGGATCATCGATCCGAGTGCGAAAAATCCGGCATTGTGCAGGTTCAGGAGTACGGTTGTCATTCCAAACCCCAGTAATCCAAGGGGGGCCGGGTTTGCGGTCAGGTCCAGGTTCTTCACCAGGGTGATGGCTGTTTCCTGTGTGTCAGTCATGATTGTCTCGTCCTTTTTGATCTGGTCTTCAGTTACGGTGATCGCGTTCGGGTTCTCATTCTTCCAGGGTCGAAACATCCCCCGGGTCCATGCCCATCTCTTTTGCTTTCAGGACCCGGCGCATGATCTTCCCGCTCCGGGTCTTGGGGAGTTTCTCCACGTACTCAATCTCTGCGGGCATTGCAACGGGTCCCAGGGTCATCCTGACGTGATAGAGAAGATCCGAAGTAAGCTTCTCGGTCGGAGTATTTCCGACCCGGAGGATAACGAAGGCCTTTATGAGGTTCCCCTTGACAAGATCGGGTTTCCCGATAACGGCGGCCTCTGCTACGGCATGGTGGGAGACAAGGGCGCTTTCGACTTCGGCTGTCCCGATGTTGTGTCCCGCGACGATGATGATGTCGTCGGTCCGTCCGAGGATCATGATGTACCCGTCCTTGTCTTTCACGGCAAGATCGCCAGCCGCGTAGCAGCCAGGGACGGTTTCCCAGTACTTGCGGTACCGCTCATCGTTCCCGTAGATGGTCCGGAACATCGCAGGCCAGGGTTTCCTGACAACCAGGAACCCGCCGGTTCCCGGAGGCACGGATTTCCCGTCCTTGTCAGTCACATCTACGATGACCCCTGGTACTGCTTTTCCGGCAAATCCCGGGCGCATCGGTTCCCCAATCATCGTTGTCACCATGTGCATCCCGGTCTCGGTCTGCCACCAGGTATCGACCAATGGGCACCTGCCTTTCCCTATCGTGTGGTAGAACCACTCGAATGCTTCCGGGTTAAGGGGCTCCCCGACCGAGCCGAGGACCCGGAGAGATGAAAGATCGTATCTGTCCGGATACTCGTCCCCGAATTTCATGAACATCCGGATCGCGGTTGGTGCGGTGTAGAAGATGGTGATTCCCTGCTCTTCGACGAGGCTCCACCAGCTCCCGGGGTCCGGGTAGTCTGCGGTGATCTCAGTCACAAAGACCGTAGCCCCTACGGCAAGCATGCCGTACAGGATGTAACTGTGGCCGGTGATCCAGCCGGGGTCTGCCGAGCACCAGTAGATGTCGGAGTCTTTGATGTCAAAAACATGTTTTGCTGTGTAGTAGGTGCCGACCATGTACCCGCCGCAGGTGTGGACGACGCCTTTCGGTGTTCCGGTTGAGCCGCTCGTGTACAGGATGAAGAGCGGGTCTTCGGCATCCATAACCTCAGCAGGGCAGTATGCCGGGACGTCTTTAATGAGGGCATTGAAATCAACCTCCCGATCTGAGACAAGGTCGACCGGGGGTTCCTTGCGCCGGAGGACGACAACGTGTTCGACCGAGGGTGCGTTGATCACGGCTTCGTCAACGATGGATTTGAGGTGGATCGCTTTCCCGCGACGCATCGAGACATCAGCCGTGATGACAACTTTTGCTTCGGCATCATTGATCCGGGTATTGAGTGCGGTGACCCCGAATCCCCCGAAGACAACGCTGTGGACCGCACCGATACGGGCACAGGCAAGGATGGCGATGAGATGTTCGGGGATCATGGGCATGTAGATGCAGACCCGGTCACCCTTCTTCACTCCCAGTTTTTTGAGGCCGTTTGCAAACCGCATAACCGCCATGAGCAGTTTGTGATAGGTGAGCGTCCTCTCTTCCCCGTTTTCTCCCCGCCAGATGATCGCGACCTTGTTCTTCCGGGCGTTCTTTACGTGCCGGTCGAGACAGTTCAGGGTGATGTTCAGTTTTGCGTTGGTGAACCACCGGGCGTACGGGTAGTTCCAGTCAAGGG
>JBDKRP010000071.1:0-6382 GCA_039683275.1 Methanoregulaceae archaeon
CTCTATCAATGAAGAATCCCCGCTTGTCAAACGCCTTGAAGACTTCGACAACTCGCTCATCGAATCGATGGTCGGCCCCGAAGAATTCAGAAAGATCCGGAAATCTCATAATGATCCTGTCCATGCGAATGTACCTGGTGTAGCAGGACACGAAAAAGAGATGAGCCTGTACCAGCACCCGGGTTCCGGAAAGATTCCGTGTGTCTCCGGCAGTACCGGGAAATACCGGACAAAAGGAAATCCGGCCAAGTCTTGATCTCCTGGTGCATCCTGAGTATTCCGGGATACATTTTGCTCCCATTGAAAATAGTGGGCCCGTGTCCAGACGCGATTCATGCAGTTGAAAAAATGCCGTAACATATTTTTTTGTGAAGTACCGGGAATCTCAGCGGATCATTGCAAGGGAATGCAGCCGAACCCCTCCCTCCGCCCGGCCGCACACAATAGACCGGTTTCAGGATCTCCAAAGCATTGTTTTCGCACTGTTCAATCAGAGTCATATACAGTCCCTGCCGGTAAGCGGGCGGAGGACCGGCATCGCAATGGTGCACTCCCGGAAAAGAATCACTTCGCGTTCCGGGAGCCGCCCCCTACAGTACCACCTCTTCAAATGAAATCCGGAACGATACCCGGCTGAAAGGCCCGTTCAGCTGCTGCAGTTCAGCATCCTGCCTGCATCCACAGGTACATTAACCAGCCCCGGGAAATGTTCCCCTTGATCCGGATGGACACGAAGCAGAAGATCATCATATCCGTCCTCATGCTCGGGACGCTCATGGGATCGCTTGACTCCACCATCGTTATTCTCGCTTTCCCGACCATCTCCGACTCCCTGCATGCCGGTTTCATCGTCACGCTCTGGATCATCCTGATCTACCTCCTTGTCGTCGCGGTCTGTACCACCCAGCTGGGGAGGCTCGGCGATATTTATGGCAGGAGCCGGCTCTTCAATGCCGGATTTGGGATCTTCACGGCAGGCTCGCTCTTCTGCGGCTTCTCTCCCGGTATCTACTGGCTGATCTTCTCCCGGGGAATCCAGGCTGTCGGGGGAGCGCTGATGCAGGCCAACAGCGGCGCGATCATCGCCGACGTCTTTCCGCCTGACGTGCGGGGATCCGCGTTCGGATATCTCTCGCTTGGATGGACGAGCGGTGCCATGCTCGGGATCGTCCTGGGCGGCATCATCACCACATTTGTCGGATGGGAATACATATTCTTCATCAACATCCCTATCGGAGTTCTCGCAACCATTCTCGGTATCCGGTACGTAACCGATAGTCCCCGGGTGCATGCCCGGCTGGATATCCCCGGGATGCTCCTCCTGGGCGCTGCACTCACCCTGATTTCGTTCAGCGGGGTCGACTTCGCAACACAGGGAACGGCTGCCGCAAACATTGTCTCCTTCTCGCTCGGGCTGATCTTCATAGCACTTTTCGTGCTCTTCGAACGGCAGACAGAAAAGCCCATCATCGATTTTTCCGCACTGAAAAGCCGGATTCTCAGGTATTCCATGATGGCCGCATTTTTCCTCAGCCTCGGGTACCTTTCAGTAGTTTTTCTCATCACGATGTATCTCCAGGGCATCCGTGCGCTCTCACCGCTCGACGCTGCCCTCCTCCTGACACCGGGATATGTGGTTGGCAGCATGCTTTCTCCCTACATGGGCAGGCTGTCCGACAGGTACGGGGCACGGGTGCTCGCGACATCCGGAACCGCAATCCTGATCCTTGCAACGCTTGTCTACCTTACAATAGGCACAGATACTCCGCTCTGGCAGGTAATGATCGCCTCAGGTATCTCCGGCCTCGGAACCGCGATGTTCTTCCCGTCCAACAATAGTGCCGTCATGGCAAACGCACCGCAGGGTTCGTATGGCGGGATATCGGGAATGCTCCGGACACTCCAGAACATCGGCATCCTGGGGAGTTTCGTTATCGCGATAACCGTCTCTGCGGCTTCCATACCCCGGGATGTGGCGTTCCAGGTCTTCATCGGCACCACCAGTCTCGTAGGGGGTGTCTCCAATTCGTTTATTCACGGGATCGATGCCGCACTGCTTTCATCAATCGCCATCATCGGTTTTGCAGGGGTATTGTCCTGGATGAGAGGGCGCGAGTCCCGGGCGAAAGGGGAATAATACAGGAAGGTATTCCCGGGAACACGGACTCATCTCCTGTGGGGCAAATGATGATCGAAACAAATGCTGCCCCTCGGGAGAAATTCCGGATTCATTGGATCATGGGAATGGTAACCAGTACTAACCGGGCTGAATTTTGTCCGGGAACCCGGCAAACCGGAAGCGATCCGGGAACGACCAAAGACCCGACAGGTTTTTCGAGAGAATCGCGGTGCGCCACTTCCTGTCAGACCAGGAAATGCCCTGCTGACCACCGGGATGGCAGATGAAACAATCAGGGAGTATAATCCGGTTTCTTCCTGAGCCTCGTAAAAAAGGGGTCATCCCTCACAAACTGATCAGCTTCACAAACCCGGACACCGGCTCGATCGCTTCCCCGGACCGGAGCAGCATCTCGATTGTCTTTGCGATCTCATCCCGGGAGAACCCGCCCTTCGCGACCGCGTCAATAACGAGGTCCACCTGCGCCCGCTTGGTATCGCCGCCGATATCCTTGATAGTATCCTTCACCATCCGGATCAGGTCGCGCTTTCCTTTCGAGAAACCGGTCGCAACTTTGTCGATATCGAAGGACCCGGTCTTTGCATCGTATGCCACCTGGCGGAGACAGGCGTCAACGATCCGCACGACCCGTTCAGCATCCGGGTGTTCGATGGTCCTGCTGAGCCGGATGCGGGCGCTCGCTTCTGCCAGCCGTACCAGGGCTTCGAGCTGACGGGCGGTAACGGGAACCGGTTTGTTGGGCTCCGCAAGGCCACGGAGCTTGAGATAGTATGCAATGAGGGTTTCCCGGGCCTCTGCACTCAGCATCGGGAAACAGTTCCGCTTCGCGTAGGCCACGTATTTCCGGAAGATGACGGGATCGATATCCGGCATGACGGGCTTGAGCTGCTCGCGGATGTATTCGTCGTTGACGCCCTCCACCGGTCTTCGTTTGTGCTGCTCGATGAGTTCCCCGATCCCGTGGGATTTTAAGATGTGGTCGGCTATCGCAAGGTCGCGCTTCTCTTCCGGTTTATCCGTCATGATGAAGATGAGGTCGAAACGGGAGAGCAGGGAAGGCGGCATGTTGATCTGCTCGCCAATCGGTGCAAACTCGTCGAACCGCCCGTACTTCGGGTTCGCGGCGCCGAGGAGCGCGCACCGGGACTTGAGGGTTGCCGTGATACCGGCTTTTGCTATCGAGATGGACTGCTGCTCCATCGCTTCGTGGAGGGCGCTCCGGTCTTCCTTCTGCATCTTGTCCATTTCATCGACCGCAGCGACGCCCATGTCCGCGAGGACGAGGGCGCCGGCCTCGAGCGTCCAGCGCCCGTCGCCGAACTCATCCTTGACAGCGGTCGCCGTGAGGCCTGCGGAGGTCGAGGACTGGCCGCTCGTGTAGATGGCCCGGGGCGAGAGCTTGACGATGTACCGCAGGAGCTGGCTTTTTGCGATGCCCGGGTCCCCGATGAGGAGGACATGGATGTCGCCACGCAGGTGGCTCCCGTCCGGCATCTCCTTCATGATCCCGCCGAAGAGCTGGAGCGCGATTGCTTCCTTCACATCCTCGTTCCCGTAGATGGTCGGCGCTATCGAGTGGGTGATCTTCCGGTAGATCTGCGGATCTTCCGAGAGGTTCCGGATCTCCTGTTCGGCCTCCTCGTCGATCTCCACCTCCTCAAACTCTTTCTCCGCGATCTCGATGGAGTTGCATTCCAGGAAGATATCGAAGAGCGTGCTCTTCACGCCCTGGGTCACCCGCTGTATGGAGCGCAGGATACCGTTGATGATGACCCTGTCGCCGGGGGTCACGACCCCCGTGAGATCGTCAGTCACATCCACATCCAGGGTCTGGGGCTGCTCCCCGCCCCGGAGCCCTTCCGGCGATTCCTGGATACGGAGCTTCTGCGAGTCAACGAACTTCGAACGCCGGGGGACAAGGTCCAGCTTCTTGAACGTGCAGCCGTCCGTTGCGCAGCCGTCCGGCTCGACGAACTTCCCATAACTCTGTTTCTTCACCGTGAAGTGTCCGCCCGGGCACCGGAAGACCGCTTCTATTATCCGGGGCCGGACTTCGGTCGTCTTCCGGAGGATCCCTTCCACGCTGATGAACCGGTTTATGTCATCGGACCGGATGTGCCGGATGGCTATCTTCCGGGGAAGGTACTGGAACCGGATATTGAGGTCTTTCGGTTCTTTCCCGTCTTTCGTCTTGATGAGCTGGTGGGTCCGTATAGCGTCCCGGATATCCTCGATCACTTTCCCCGGGTTGTCCAGGAGTTCGTCCGCGAGGTTGATACCGGTTTTTCCGAACGCCTCGATTTCACGGTAATCGATATAGAGAGATCGCTTGTGCGGGTACTCACGGCCGATCTCGACCAGCGGCTTCTTGTACCGCGTCCTGAGGAACTTCGCCCAGTCCGCCGCCCGGTTCGTTATCTCTTCCTCGGGAATTGCCTGTCCGTCGCCCGCCATTTACTGAGCCCTGCCATTCATTGCGCCGTTCATCCTGCCCGTCATTCCTTCTTTCCCGCGCTCATCACGAACTTCGCGATAAGGGCTTCGAGCTGGATGTCGCTGCTCGCGCCTTCCGAGAGCCGGAAATCGGCCTCGCCCAGGTGGTCGATGAGGGCGACCTTGAGCCCCCGGTCCATCTGCCTGCCGACCAGGGCCCGGTAGCACTGGTTGATCAGTTCGTTCGGTGCGATGCCGCGATCCCGCAGGAGAGAAGTGAGAACTGCCTCCGCTCCTTCAAAGTCGCCGGAAAGGGCGGTCGCGAGGAGGTCCTCGATCTCGTCAGGTCGGGCGGTCGAGGTGATGGAGTACACCATCTTCTCGTCGATCTCGCTCCTGATGATCGCAGCACCCTGGAGTGCGTTGATGGCTTTTCGCATGTCTCCCTGGGCAACATATACGATTGCGTCCATGCCGGCCGGGGTCACGGTGAGCTTTTCGCAGGTTGCGATGCGCCGGATCTCTTCCTTGACTGCCTCGGGACTGATAGGACGGAACCGGTAAATGGCGCACCTGCTCTGGATGGGATCGATTATTTTTGAGGAGTAGTTGCAGGAAAGGATGAACCGGCAGTTCTGGGCGTAACTCTCCATTGTCCGCCTGAGTGCAGCCTGCGCATCGGTCGTGAGGGCATCAGCTTCATCAAGGAACAGGATCTTGAACTCTGCGCTGCCGAGGGGAGACGTCCGGGCGAACTGTTTTATCTGGTTCCGGACGACATCGATCCCACGCTCGTCCGAGGCATTCATCTCCCGGAAATTCGTGTTCCAGCTCTCGCCGAAAAATTCATGGGCGAGGACTACTGCCGCTGTGGTCTTCCCTACACCTGCGCTCCCGGTGAAGAGAAGGTGCGGCAGGTTCCCGCTCTTCACGTAGGAAGCAAGGCGCGAGACTATCTCGTCCTGCCCCACGATATCGCCAAGGGTCGCGGGCCGGTACTTCTCAATCCATATCGCGTGACTCTCTTCCATGGGAAGATCCATCCTGCTATGATCATGGTTGCCGGGTGATTAGAGCATTGCCATTCTCATCCCTTACCGGTCGTAGGCCATGTCACCATACGGATCGTTTTTTCGGAAAGATCCGGGAAGTCCCCGGCCGTTTCCGGGTGTATCTTTCATTACCTTGATTGGCAGGAATCCCGAACATTCTTAGCATGGAAGGGGCTGCACGGGTCTTTGCCGGGGAGTTCAACGAGTCCACGCTCTGCCTCGCGCATCCGACCTCCGGCGACCTGGCGACTCCCGTCACCCCCACCGGGGCCTGGTGCGGCAGTATCCTTCTCGCGGGAGCGCTTCTCGAGGTGCAGGATGACGGCCGGGATCTTGTGCGCGCGAGGGTTGCGGACCCGACCGGGGCGTTCGCGATATCCGCGGGCCGGGCGCAGGCAGGAGCTGCTGACGCTATCCGGAAGATCACCCCGCCATGCTTTGTCACGATCATCGGGTCCGCACGGATCTACTCCGCAGGGACCCGGACCATTGTCTCGGTCGTCCCGGACGATATCGAAACTGTGGACCGGGCGGTCCGGGACCGGTGGGTGCTCCGGACTGCCGATCATACCATCCGGCGCATCGACGCAATCCGAAAGGTTCTCGAAAACCCGGGAGCGGCACCGGATGCCGGGGAATACGCACGGATCATCGACCACTACAAAATGGACACAACGAAACTGCTGGCGATCACTGACCTTGTCGATATTGCTCTCTCCAGCATCCGGCCGGTACAGATCCCTGCGGAATCAACCGG
>JBDKRP010000072.1:0-32554 GCA_039683275.1 Methanoregulaceae archaeon
TCTTCGAAGAAATTTATTGTTATGAACATCCGGTCTGAATGAGAATCTCACGAAGGAAATTCCCGGCAAAAATAAAATTTCTGCCACGAATCCGGAAAAATTTCAAAAAAACCTGATTGTCAGAAAAATATCCGGGCATAATCTGCCCGGGAAAAAACCGGAAAAGTATTCTGCCGTTTCAGTGCTCGATAATGATCATCAAAAGATCCTTATCGGTGAGCTTGTGGGTGAGACCAACCCGCTGCCCGGGGTGCTTGACCGATTTCCCCCAGACCCGCCCGTACCGGAACCGGTCCACAAATTCCCGGTGGAGTTTCCGGCAGACACTCTCCACGGTTGCACCGACACGGACGATGAGCGGCTCTTCGAGATCCGCTTCCCCGCTCTGGGGACGCAGGTAGACCCGAATGAACCCGAGTTTGTCGTAGATCATATCCTTGAGCTCTTCCATGTGGTACCCGCTGTGTGCCGAAATCATGACGGGCGGGATAGAAAACCGTTTGACAATATCCCGCTGGATCTGGGCGATGACATCGGACTCCACGAGATCAACCTTGTTGACCGCGATAAACGCAGGAATATAGACGCGGGACCCGGCCACGGCATCTATCAGTTCATCCTGGGTTGCCCCGCCACGGATCAGGACATCTGCGTTCATGATCTTGTTTTCGCCAAGGATGGCCCGGACATCCTCGATATCGAGATCGAGCGTCCCGACCGCGTTGAGCCGGATGCCTCCCCAGGGGGTCTTCTTGATGGTGATATCCGGTTTCGGGGTATTGATCCGTATCCCCGCATCGTATAACTCCTTGAGGAGGACTTCGACATGCTGCTGGTTGAAGACATCGACAAGGATTACGATAATGTCTGCACTCCGGACAACGCCGATAACCTCTTTTCCCCGGCCTTTTCCCATGGCAGCGCCGGCAATAAGTCCCGGGATATCGAGAATCTGGATCTTTGCTCCCTTGTGCTCCATTGCCCCGGGAACCACGGTAAGCGTCGTGAACTCGTATGCCCCGACCTCGCTTTCCGTCCCGGTAAGCTTGTTCAGGAGCGTACTTTTACCGGTTGAAGGGAACCCGACAAGGACAACGGTCGCATCCCCGGATTTCTTGACCGAGTATCCCTCCCCGCCCCCACCGGATTTCATGGCGCGGCTTACTGCCTCGTCGCGGAGCTTCGCGATTTTTGCTTTTACCCTGCCGATATGCTTTGAGGTAGCCTTGTTATAGGAAGTCTTCTGGAGCTCCGCTTCCAGTTCGGCAATCTGGTCCTCAAGCCCGCTCACGTCCTTTCACTCCCCGTAAAAAATTGTATAGATATCAATATACATCTCACTTTTCGATGAAATAATTCCCTTTTCATTGGTTTTCTCGCTTAATATTACCTCCCATGGGAGTGGTTTTCCGATACCGGCCGGGTTTTTCCCGGTCCCGAACGTGCCTGCCGGTCACAGGTCATCCTCCCCGGACGGCATCAACATGTTTAAGTAAAACGAGGGTCTATGTATTCAAGCAGTTTTGCTGCTATAGTGTAGACCGGCCAATCATGCGAGCCTCTCACGCTCGCGACAGGGGTTCAAATCCCCTTAGCAGCACTCGGTTTTCAGGTTCAAATCCCTGAGGAAACCTTTTTCAGTATCGTCCCAAACCATAAGTCCGTTCCTGCGTCCCGCTGTGTTCCGGATCATTCCGGTCCGCAGAAAAAATTACGGGATCCGCTCAATCGGGAAGGCATTCTATTTACGTCCGCATGAACCGGTCCCGGTTCCGTGGCTTGTACTGAGTAATCACCTTAAAAAAAATAAGAAAAAAATGAATTTTATCCGTGGGTTTTATACGGGACAAGCTGGTCAATAAGGGTGTAGGCTTTCCCGTCGTTCATGTATACCTGGACGACGACCCGGTCGGTACCCTTCGATCCCTGTGCTTCGCAGGTGTCTCCGATGTGGACACTGTCCCCGCCAATCGTGCAGTTGTTAATGGCACCCTCCGGGGTATACACGGTGGTTACTACCTTCTTCGCAGCCATCAGGCCTTTCCCGCCATCAAAGGAAGTGATGATCGTTGTTGAGTAGGTTCCTGCCTTTTCAATTGAGACATCGACACTCCGGGTTGACGCAAGGGTGTCGGTCGGTCCCGGGGTCATCGAAACGGTCATTGCTTCGGCTGTGGGAACTTCCGTTGGGGCAGCGGTCTCTGTTGCTGCCTGGGTCGGGGTTGAAACCGGCGTTGCAGTAGGCGTAGTACTGGTTGTATCCGTACATCCCGCTCCCAGAACAAGAGCTATGAGCAGGATAATCCCGCATGCGGCAAATGCATACTTCATGGCTATCGGTGTATCTTTTTATTTTGTCGATATATCAGGTTTGTGTAACCAACCCAAATCATAAACAACAGCCACCTACATGGCTCATTTATGATACTGTGCATTCCCTTCTTCTCATCCTTTGACAATCCTGTATACGAAAGGGTGCTCAGTACCTCCCGGAATTCCATCCGGGTTCGGAGCAGGGAAGAGCGAGGCCAACCTTGATGAGTGCCTGACAGAGAGATTGATCCTACGGAAATCGCTGTTGTAGTCCTTTTAGCCGTTATTGTCCTCATCGCAGTACGTCAGGTTGGCAGGTTCCGGCTCCGGATCTGGCAGATCATGCTGGGCGGGGCTGTTATTGTCGTTCTGACAGGGGCAATCCTGCCAGCGGAAGCATTCTCATCCATCGACTGGAATGTCATGATCTTTCTCTGCGGGATGTTCATTGTCGGGGAGGGCCTGGATCGCAGCGGATACCTGGATCTCATCTCACAACGCCTCATCCGGAAGGCAGGACGGGTAGACCACCTGATCCTGATCCTCCTCTTCTCGTTCGGGATTCTCTCTGCATTTTTAATGAATGACACGCTCGCCGTTATCGGAACCGGTCTCGTTCTTGGGTATTCTCGGAGGTTCGGGATCTCAGGAAAACTCCTCCTCCTTACCCTTGCCGTCGCGATCACCACGGGAAGCGTTATGAGTCCCATCGGAAATCCCCAGAACCTTCTCGTCGCACAATACTCCGGTATGGATAACCCGTTTCTGCTCTTTTTTATCCACCTGGGAATCCCGACGCTTATCAACCTCGCAATCTGCTTCCCCGTTCTGCGCTGGATATACCGGGATGAATTCGGTTCCCGCATCCTGGTGCACAGCGACGATCCCGGCCCGGTTCCCTCAAAAAAGATGACGCTTCCCGCCCGGTTGTCCCTTGCAATCCTGGTCCTCCTTATTGCAGCCGCCGTTCTCTTTTCCTGGGTAACCCATTCGCTCGGGTTCCCCCTTCCCCTGATCGGGATATGCGCCGCCCTGCCGTTTCTCATCATGAGCAGCGAACGAAAAGAGATCGTGAAAAACATCGATTGGGCAACCCTTGTCTTTTTTGCTGCCATGTTCATTCTCATGGCCAGCGTCTGGAGGAGCGGCTTCTTCCAGGAGATGATCGGCTCCCAGGCGTTTGCATCCCTTCCCGCAATTCTTTCATTGAGCGTCATCGTGAGCCAGTTCATATCGAATGTTCCCTTTGTCGCACTATTCCAGCCAATGATTGCCCGGGCCGGGGGAGGACTTCCCGGTATTCTGGCACTTGCAGCCGGAAGTACAATTGCCGGGAATCTCACCATTCTCGGCGCAGCGAGCAATGTCATCATCATCCAGAACGCGGAAAGGCAGGGCATGACGATAACGTTCCGGGAATTTCTCCGGGCAGGGATTCCCCTGACCGTCATCCAGATTTTCGTGTACTGGCTCTTTCTCTCATTCTGATACCGGCTGCCTGTTTCACAACGGTTATCTTCCTCCGGGAGACACGTACCGTGAAAGCAAAGGACGGTTCGGGGGTCGGGATCTGAAAATGCCGGAAGAAAAGGGGACGGGAACGAGAAAAGCTGAACTGAAAGTTGCCGGGATGGAATGTGCGACCTGTGCGGTAACGATCGAGAGTGCACTTAAAGAAAACCCGGCAGTCTCCTCGGCCCAGGTCAACCTTGGCACGGATTCCGTGAAGATCGAGTACGATCCCGGGAAGGGAAACCTTGCCGATTTCGAGGAAGCCGTACAGGATGCGGGATACCGGGTCATCAACCGGGACGTGGTCATCAAAGTTGGCGGGATGATGTGTGCAACCTGTGTCGAGACGATAGAGACCGTCCTCCGGGAACTCCCGGGGGTCAGGAAGGCTACCGTCAACCTTGCGACAGAAAAGGCCTACGTGACGTTCAATCCCTCCCTCTCAACGCTTGCGGACATGAAAGCCGCAATCGAGGATGCCGGGTACCAGTACCTGGGAGTTTCCGGGGAACTTTCCGAAGACGCGGAACGGAAAATACGGGAGCAGGATTTACGGGAAAAGTTCCGGCGATTCACGGTCGGGTTTGTCGTTTCCATCCTCCTCATGATCCTGATGTACGTCCCGGGGATTCCGATGACCCCGATGTCGTACCTCATGCTGATCATTGCTACACCTGTCTTTGTGTACGTGGCATATCCGATTTTCCGGGCAGCGGGAACGGCCCTTTCGCATCGCTCCCTGAATATGGACGTGATGTATGCGATGGGAACCGGTGTCGCGTTCGGGGCAAGCATTCTCGGTACATTCTCGATTGTCCTTACCCACGATTTCATGTTCTACGATACGGCGATCATGCTCGCCGCATTCCTCACGCTCGGAAGATACCTTGAGGCGCGGGCAAAAGGGCGCACATCGGATGCTATCCGGAACCTGGCAGGACTCCAGGCAAAAACGGCTCTTGTTCTCCGTGACGGAACTGAGGTCGAGATCCCGATAGAATCCCTGGCGGTCGGCGATCTCGTGCTCGTGAAACCGGGTGGACGAGTCCCGGTTGACGGCAGGGTAACGACCGGGGACAGTTACCTGGACGAATCGATGATCACCGGGGAACCGGTCCCGGTCACGAAGGGTCCCGGGGACGGGGTTATCGGGGGTACTATCAACACGACCGGGCTCCTCACGGTGAAGGCCGAGCGGATCGGGAAAGAGACGGTGCTTGCCCAGATCATCCGGCTTGTCGAAGATGCCCAGGCATCAAAACCACCTATCCAGAAGATAGCGGACCGTGCCGTGACGTATTTCATCCCGGCAGTTCTCACTATTTCGTTTGCCGCGTTCATCATCTGGTATGGGATACTGGGGAGTTCTCTTCTCTTTGCGCTCACGGCCCTGATATCCATCCTTGTCGTTGCCTGCCCCTGCGCCCTCGGCCTCGCAACCCCGACTGCAGTCACGGTCGGGGTCGGCCGGGGAGCGGAACTGGGGATCCTCGTGAAGCACGGCGATGCCCTGGAACGATCTGACCGGGTGACGACAGTAGTTTTCGATAAGACCGGCACCCTGACAAAAGGCCGCCCGGATGTGACCGATGTGGTCCCGTTCGGAGTACCCGAAAAAACACTCCTTTCCCTCGCTGCAGCGGTTGAACATGGTTCCGAACATCCGATTGCAGCAGCAATTGTACGGGGCGCAACGTCGGCCGGTGTTCAAATGTCCCCTGTTGAACAGTTCCGATCGTCTGGCGGGAAAGGCGTCGCAGGAATCGTTCTCGGGGAGGAAGTCCTCGTGGGGAACCGCATCTTCCTGCAGGAGCAGGGAGTCGTGATCGAGCCCCCGGCAGAAACGAAACTATCCGGGCTGGAAGACGAGGGGAAGACCGTCGTACTCGTAGCCGTCGGGAAAACCCTTTCCGGAATGATCGCCGTTGCCGATACCCTGAAGGATTCTGCCCCGTCCGTTGTTGCAGAACTGAAAAGGATGGGAATTGCCCTTGTACTCATCTCCGGCGATAACCGGAGGACGGCGGGTGCGGTCGGCCGCACGCTGGGGATACCCGGGGTGATCTCCGAGGTGCTGCCCGGTGATAAGGCGGAGGAAGTCAGGAAACTCCAGGAACGGGGCGAAGTTGTCGCATTTGTCGGAGACGGGATCAACGATGCCCCGGCTCTTGCGCAGTCAGATGTGGGAATTGCTATCGGGAGCGGGACCGATGTCGCGATTGAGACCGGGGATATTGTTCTTATCCGGGACGATCTTACGGACGCTGCATCCGCGATCCAGCTTGCAAAGAAAGTGATGGGACGGATCCGCTGGAATATTTTCTGGGCGTTTGCGTATAATGCGGCCCTGATCCCGATCGCTGCCGGGCTGCTCACGCCGTTCTTTGGCATTACCTTCAGGCCGGAGTATGCCGCCTTTGCGATGGCCATGAGTTCGGTAACCGTTGTCCTTCTCTCCCTGTCCCTGAAAGGATATATACCTCCGGCAAAAAAGGTGAAAGTGAGGTAAAGAACCATGGCAATTGATCCGATCTGCGGTATGACGGTTGATGAAAAGACCGCCAAGTTCAGGAGCGAGTATAAGGGAAAGACCTACTATTTCTGTGCGCCCGGCTGCAAGAAAAAATTCGACGGCGATCCCGCGAAATACGCAAAGTAACCGGATCCATTCTCTTTTTCGCAAAATTTCGCAGTGTTTCATATACGGATTACCGGATCTTCAATGTGTCCTGTTAATTCAGCGGGAAATCCCGGATTGAGGCTTTGCATACGGATCCCCGGCCGTCCGGAGATGCAATTCCGAAAACAGCCCGAATGATACCGCAAATGTAAAAACAATCATACAGAAAGACCTGATTGGGCCTGATTATAAAAAAGAAGTCTGCAATACCAAAATTCTGTTTTCGTAACACTCATATACCGACTCAATCAATTGATAATTATCCCGTGCAGAATATTTCCCGGAAACCATTGCGGATGACTGGATTTTCCAGGGAAATTACCGGCCAGTAACCGGTAGGTATCGTCAGGCATCATGGTGCAGAATGGGCGTATTTGATCTCTTCAAACCCAACCTGGAGAAGATGGCGGCAGAGAAGGATGTCGATGGTCTGATCCGTCTTCTCGATCATGAAGATCCCGAGATCCAGCTCCTTGCTGCGAAATCCCTTCTTAAAATGGGCTCGTTTGCCCAGCCCAAAGTAATTGAAGCGCTCTGGGACGACAATGCCATGATCCGGCGCGGTGCAGCCGCGATTCTCGGAAAACAGGGTGGTATCCCTGCAAAAGCAATCATCGGGATCATGTACGCGGGTGAAGAGGATCTCGGAAAACCTGCAAGTACCATTTTACGGGATCTCGGGGAACCTGCGGTAACCTCGCTTATCCAGGCCCTGGAAGATGACGAGCCCGGTGTGCGGGAAGGCGCCATCCATGCCCTTATCCTGATCGGTGAACCGGCCCAGACCCGGCTGGTGCCTGCCCTTGTCCATCACTCGTTCCGGATACGGAGCGGTATTGCGGAGATCCTTACCGGGATGAAATGGAAAGCTCCCGATGAGGATTCAAAAATCCGGCTCCTGATTGCAAAAGGGGACTGGTCTGAACTGGTCCGCCTGAAAAAACCGGTAGTCCCGCACCTTATCAATCTCCTGGAAGATCCCTATTACGGTATCCGGAAAGAGGCGGCGTCGGCTCTCGGGAAAACCATGGATTTGCGGGGAGTCCCCCCCCTGATAAAATCTCTCGAGGATCCGGATCCCAACGTCCAGATTGCGGCAGTTGAAGCACTGGCCACAATCGGGGACCGGAAATCTGTCCCGTCCCTGGCGCTCGCACTCGGCGCCCCGTCGTATGCAGTCCGGATGGCAGCTGCAAACGCCCTGGGCCATTTCGGCTGGTCTCCCCAGAATCCCAAAGAGACGATCCTGTATGCAATAGCTAAGGAACAGTGGCAGGATCTCGGAAAGATGGGGAATGCTGCGATTCCCTCCCTAATCCAGGCACTTGGCGATGAGTATTACGGGGTCAGGACCGGTGCAGCGAATGTTCTCTATGAGATGGGGCCGCGGGCAAAGGGTGCCCTTCTCGAAGCGATGAAATCGCAGAATCCCGAGATCCGGAGAGGTGCCGCTGAAATTCTCAAACGCAAAGGAGATTCTGCCAGAAAAGCGACCCCTGTCCCAAAATTACCGGAAATGAGTACGGAGGAGATGATCGCAAAAGGCACGATGAAGACGCGGGGTGCATCCGGGCAGTCAGTTTCCGGTAATGCATCTCCCGTAGGGACTTCGGACAGGGCATTCAATTCAAAACCCGGGTTTCCCGGTCCCGGTTCTTCCGGCTCTCCGGTAGGCCAGGGGCCTTCTCTCCGTCCACAGGAGTTCCAGGAACATATTCCCACTCCACAACAGAACGTTCCCCGGGAATTTGAAGCCCCCGATACGAAGCACATTCCTGAACCCGGCGAGGGCGGGCAGATCTTCCAGAAACGGGAGAAATCCGGTGACCCTGCCGCGGCAGAAGCCCTGCATGCAGAAGAAATTCTCCGGCTTATCGCGAGCCTGAAAGATGAGGATGAGAGCGTACGGATGATCGCTGCGGAAGCCCTGGGAAAGATGGGCGCTCCTGCCGTTCTCCCGCTCATTGGAGTGTTATCCGATCCTTTTTACCAGGTACGCATTGCCGTTGCGGATATCCTGGGAGATCTCCGGGATTCCCGTGCTGAAAAACCGCTCTATGCCACGCTGAAGGATGAAGACGAAGAGGTGAGAATAGCTGCCGCCCGTGCCCTGGGAAAGATCGGCGGGCAGGAATCGATAATTCCCCTGCTCCAGGCATGCAAGGACGAATATCCCCGCGTCTGTGAAGCAGCGGTCGATTCAATTTCCCATCTCGGCAATTCCGTGATTCCTATCCTGATCAAGGTTCTCGTACACGAGTCGCCCAGGGTACGGTGCGGAGCTTCGTCCGCCCTTGGAAAGATGCATGCAGGCGATGCCGCAGAGCCGCTCATCACCCTCTTTAAGGATCCCGAAATATCGGTCAGGTCCTCCGCTGAAAAGGCCCTCGTTGAAATAGGTACCCCGGCATTCAAACCGCTCACATTTGCAGCCCACAGTCCCGACCGGGCTTTGCGGCTTGGCGCGATCAACGCGCTTTCCGGGTTTGGCGAACGGGGGATGGCATACGTCCTCGAAGCCCTGAACGACAGCGATCCGGAAATCAGATCCTGTGCGGCAGGGCTTGCCGGAAGAACGGTTCCCGAACCAAAAAGTGACACTGTCCCGGCCGGTGCCGGGGGTGAAGCGCAAAAACCTGTGGAGCCGACAAGGGAAATTCCCCTGCCGGATGCAGATCTCCCGAAGATTAACCTGATCAGCGAGCCGAACCCGCTTATCCGCATGCTGGATAACCCGAACAAGGAAGTCCAGATCAATGCTGCCCAGGCACTGGTCGCGATGGGCGAACGGGCGATTCCTGCCCTTATCGAATCCTTTGCCGATGAAAACCGGGACATCAGGTCCGGGGCAGCCGAGACCCTGGTACAGATGGGCCAGCCGGCCGTGTATCTTCTCATTGCCGCTCTCCAGGACACCCGTCCGGAGGTGCGGGCAGGTGCAGCCCGGACCCTGGGAAGAATGGGCGACACGCAGGCAATATCGCCCCTGATCCAGTCAATGAGCGACACGAGCAGCAGCGTCCGGATAGCTTCCGCTGAGGCGCTCGGGTATCTCGGCGATCCGATCGCAGTCGAACCTCTTCTCCGCGCCCTGAAAGACGCCGACGGGAATCTCCAGCGGGCTGCTTTGCGTGCCCTGGGATACATCGGGGATGAACGGGCAGTGACATCCCTCATTGATGAGATGGGAAACGAGGATTACAGCGTCCGTACCGTTGCAATCGAAGCTCTTGTTGAGATCGGGGAACCGTCCGTTCCCTCCCTGATCGAAGCGCTTATCCATCCGGTCCGGGATATACGGACCGGTGCTGCCGAGTGCCTCAAACAGATCGGGTGGACTCCTCCCTCAGATGACGTGAAGATACCGTTCCTTATTGCGCAGGAAGAGTGGTCGGAAATTGCGCTGCTGGGAGAAGCTGCGCAGCCTGCCCTTGAACACCTGCTGTCCGATGCAGATGTGGATGTCCGGATGGGCGCCGTCACGGCACTTACCCGGCTCAAGGGAACCGGCTCCTCCGTTGTTAATCCCCTGGTGCGTGCACTCTCCGATGAAAACGCGATGGTCCGGAGAAAAGCCCTGGGCGCCCTGATCGAGATCGGGGAACCCGCAGTCGAATCCCTGCACGAGGCAGAAAATTCTGCGGCAAGTCCTGCTGCTGCGCAGGCAATCCACCAGGCAATCGACCGGATCCACAAACGCCAGGTTGCCTGAGTACCGGTCCGGTCTCCCCGTCATCACATACCAAGCCCGAATCCTGCCCTTTCAGAAACCATTAAACGGACAGCGCGGGACATTCAGGTATCGGAGTATCTCTATGCTGAAAAAATCCATGGAATCTGCACTGAACCGCCAGATCAACCGGGAACTCTATTCTGCCTATCTCTACCTCTCCATGTCTGCCTGTCTTGAATCCCTCTCCCTGAAGGGGTTCGCCCATTGGCTGATGGTCCAGGCACATGAAGAACAGACCCATGCAATGAAAATGTACGATTATCTCATCGATAAGGGCGCAGTTATCACCCTCTCTGCAATCGATGCCCCCAGGACAAAATGGACGAACCCGCGGGAAGTATTTGAGGACGTCCTCGCCCACGAGCAGAAAGTTACGGGATTTATTAACGAGCTTGTCGACCTCGCTCTCCGGGAAAACGATCATGCCTCAAATAATTTCCTGCAATGGTTTGTCGCAGAGCAGGTCGAAGAAGAAAAGAATGCAGGGGATATCCTCGGAAAAATCCGGATGACTGCGGATGTTCCGGGGAATCTTTTCATTCTGGACCAGGAACTGGGGAAACGCCAGTAATTTTTCTGAATTCATCATCCGTCCCATTTTTCTCTCCCGTTTTTCTGTCAGATTACTCGTAAGAGAGGATTCTTATTGTACAGGAAGAGAATCATTCCCGGGAGCAGTGTTCCCTGCGGGTGTTCTGAATGGGAAGTAACGTCTATTTCGCAAACCTCCGGTCGCGTGACGAACAGGGAAGCACGATCAATAAAGTCCGAAGGCTTTTTGATGCGGCAGGGTTTTCTTCATGTATCCCGAAAGGCGGACGGACCGCAGTCAAGCTTCATTTTGGTGAGCAGGGAAACGATTCGTATATCAATCCGGTCTTTGTCCGCCAGGTGGTTGACCGGATCCGGAAGTCCGGGGGAAAACCGTTCATCACGGATACAAATACCCTGTACATGGGCAGCAGGTCGAATGCTGTCGATCACGTTGAGACTGCCATCCTGCACGGTTTTGCGTACGCGGTCGCAGGGGCGCCGGTAATTATTGCTGACGGCCTTACCGGACACAATTTCGAACGTGTTCCCATAGCGGGCCGGCATTTTTCCGAGGCGATAATTGCCGGGGATATCGTACATGCAGACAGCATGATTGTACTCAGCCACTTCAAAGGGCACATGATATCAGGGTTCGGGGGAGCTATCAAGAACCTGGCCATGGGCTGTGCACCACCCAAAGGAAAGCGGGAACAGCACAAAGCAAACCCGTACGTTATCGGTGAAGCCTGTATCGGCTGCGGGAAGTGTGCAAAATCCTGTCCGGAATCGGCAATTACCCTTGAAGAGGAGAAATCGGTAATTGACCGGAGCCGCTGTATCGGCTGCTTCGAGTGCATGACCGTATGTCCGTCCCATGCAATCGAGGTTGACTGGGAGACCGAGATCCCGGAGTTCGTGGAACGTCTCGTGGAATACGCGAAAGGGGCGGTAACCGGGAAAGAGAAGAAGATCGGGTACATGAATTTCCTCATGCGGATTACCCCGGATTGCGATTGCGTGGGATGGAGCGATGCCTCGATTGTTCCGGATATCGGCATTCTTGCATCCACCGATCCGGTGGCACTCGATGCTGCCTCCTGCGATCTTGTAAACCAGCAGGTGGGATTTTCCGATTCACTCCTCCACTCCCATCACGGGAAAGGCGAGGATAAGTTTTCCGGCGTCTGGGAAAATACCCGGGCAAAGAGACAGATAGAATATGCCGAGGAGATCGGGCTCGGGTCTTCGGACTATACCCTGATTCCGCTGTGATCCTGCTATCCCCGGGGAAAAATCCTCAACCTTATTACTCCGGCAGGAGAAATGAAAATACCAGGAACAAGTGTTGAGGGCAATATCATGACGCTGTGCACCGTACGGACCCGGGGAGATATTACAATTGTCGCACTCCCACCCCAGATAGATCATGTTGCTGCAATGACCCTGGAAAAGGAGCTCCGGGAACTCGCCCTCCGGGAACCAAAAGCTCTTCTCTTTGATTTTTCCGGTACAAAATACGTATCCAGTTCGGGGCTCCGGGTCTTTCTCATGATCGCAAGGATGACAAAAGCTGCCGGGGTTCATTTCGGGGTTTTTTCCATCACCCATTTTGTCGATCATATCTTCAGCATGTCAGGGTTTGCGAACGTTCTTACCATCTATGATACGGAAGATGCAGCGGTAAAAGCGGTGTCCCGGCTCTAATACGGTTCCGGACCGGAGTACAGTCTACCTTTCTCCGGTAGAACGCGAAGGTACCGGGATTCCACACGATACCGTGGTGATCCTCCGCCGGGCAATCGCAGTAAGAAATGGGAATTTCCGACCTGCATGCAGGGAGCCGGCCCTGCCCCGGGCTGGCCTGCGCAGTGAGTGCGGTGAATCCACTTCGTGCGACCGTTCCTGTCTACGTATTCTGGTTCAGCGGTGTCATGATTGCATCCACCTCTGTGGTATTCTGCGGTGTAACGAGAACGGTCTTTGAGTAAGGAGCGTACCCGTCCAGGGAGACCGTCACCATGTGGGTGGTATCTGATGCAAGACCGGTGAAAAGGGCCGAACCGGAGTTTGTTGTTGCTTTGCAGGCTGTCCCGTCGACACATACATAGGAATTCCCGGGGGTTGTCCAGACCTGGATGTTACCCGGAAGTACCGGGGGAGGTATCTGGACATAGCTGCTGTCGAGGTCATTCGTCGGGGCCTGAAGCGGCTTCTCCTGGGGAAGTACAACCGCATAATAATAGCCCGTACCCGCAACCGCTCCCGCTATTGAAAGTATGACGATCCCTGCCACAAGATTCCTTATTGCATTGTCCATTGCATGTCACCTACCTCTACCATTTATTTTATGTTATATATTCATGGCGGATTCGACAAAAGTGGTTTTCGTCCTTTCTGATGAGTGTCCGGTTTTTGTGGGGGAGCAACGAGGCGAGACGAATCATCCCGGTGAGTGCCCGGGAAGGAGTAGTTCCAATTGCAGGCCTTGTACGGGCCTCTTCAGGATTTTCCGGACCTTATTTTCAGGCTGACGGAACCGGGGCAGTCATCCTCCATCCGGTATTCCGAAAAATTTATTTCCGGAGAAAATTTTCCGGGAGGATAACCGGGATATCCGGGCATATCGCATTATCCGGAGTCAGTTACGGCTGTTCCGGGCAGGGAGCTCTTTTTATTCTGTCAGGAATATTCTGATATAATGCTCCGCGTCCTGCATATTGACGATGAACCCGATTTCCTGGAGATCTGCAGGATTTTTTTGGAAGCGAGCGGGGAGTTCACTGTCGATACGGCGCTATCAGTTCCCGAAGGACTTGCAAAGCTGAACGCTACCTCCTACGATGCCATTGTCTCGGATTACCGGATGCCGGGGATGGATGGGATCATCCTTCTCAAAACCCTTCGCTCCCAAGGGAGTACCCTGCCGTTCATTCTTTTCACCGGGCGTGGCAGGGAAGAGGTCGTGATTGAGGCGCTCAATAACGGTGCGGATTTTTATCTCCAAAAAGGGACTGACATGGAGGAGCAGTTCCCGGAGCTGGCGGATAAAATCCGTCTCGCTGTCGGGAGACGAAAGGCAGAGGAACTTATCCGGGAGACGAGTGAATATCTTACGAATCTCATCACCAATGCCAGCGTTCCTATCGTGGTCTGGGATATCAACTTCCGGATCACCCGGTTTAACCGGGCTTTCGAAAAACTGACCGGTTTTCCTGAGGCTGATGTGATTGGGAAGGATCTCGATATCCTGTTCCCTGATACGAGCCGTTCCCGCTCCCTCGATCTTACCCTGCGAGCCCTTTTCGGTGAAAAATGGGAATCCGCAGAAATCCCGATACGGACTGTTTCCGGGGAGACGAGAACGGTGATCTGGAATTCCGCGAATATTTACGCACGCGATGGGACCACCCTTCTTGCGACTATTGCCCAGGGAACCGATATCACGGAACGGAAACGAGCCGGGGAAGCGCTCCGGGAGAATGAGGCGCGGCTCGATCTTGCCCTCGCCTCTGCCGGCATGGGCGTCTGGCAATGGGATATCCAGAAGAACCTGCGGACGTTTGATCGGGCAACCTGTCAGTTACTTGGAATCGATCCTGATTCCTTTAGGGGGACGGCGGATGAGTTCGTCATCCGTGTCCATCCTGACGACCGGGGAAAACTCAGCGCTGCGATGAGCCGTGCACTCGAGGAGGACGCTCTGTACGAACCGGAATACCGGGCTGTATGGCCTGATGGGAGTATTCATTTCCTTACCGCCCGGGGCAAAGTGGTACGTGATACCGGGGGAAAACCGGTCCGGGTGAATGGCCTTCTCTGGGATATCACCCGGCAGAAGCAGCTTGCGGAAGAACTCCGGACAAGCGAGGAAAAGTACCGGCGCGTTCTCGATACCGCTGAGGAAGGGATCTGGGAACTGGACAAGAATTACCTGGCAGTCTATGTCAACCCGAAACTTGCCGCTATGCTCGGGTACCGTCCTGAGGAGATGCTAGGAAAAGGGATGTCCCGGTTCATGCTCAAAGAGGATCTCGCCGATCATGCCCTCCGCATGGAGCGGCGTAAAAAGGGGTATGGCGATCTCTATGAACGACGGTTTGTAAAGAAAGATGGCGGCCTGGTCTGGATGTTTGTTTCGGCGACAGCCCTCCGTGATGGAGAGGGGAATTTCAACGGATCCTTCACCATGGTAACCGACATCACCCAGAGGAAGAAGGTTGAAGAGAACCTCCGGACAAGCGAGACGCGGTTCCGGGCCATCATCCAGAATACCACGGATATTATACGAATCCTGGATAAGAGCGGGACTATCATCTTCGATTCCCCGGCTTCGGAGACCATCCTGGGGTATCCGCCGGGGTATACCGTGGGGAAAAAGCCGTCCGAATTCATCCACCCGGAAGATCAGGAGCGCGTGAGGAGATCCCTGAAAGAAGTGTACGACCGGAAGAACTCAGGACGTCCTACGGAATTCCGGGTCCGGAAATCGGACGGTACGTATCTGTACGTGGAGAGCGTTGCCGTTAACCTTCTCGGGGTTCCCGGTGTGGACGGGGTTATTGTGACAACCCGTCCGATCGATGAACGGAAGAGATCCGAACAGGCCATCCGGGAGAACCAGATCCGGCTCGCGAACGCAATGGATCTCTCCCGCCTCGTGAACTGGGAATTCGATATCGCGACGCAGATGTTCACGTTTAACGACCGGTTTTATACGCTCTATGGAACCACCGCTGAAAATGAAGGCGGGTACACAATGTCCGCAGATGATTATGCCAGGAAATTCGTGTATCCTGATGATCTCCCGCATGTTGTCGCATCAATAGAAGACATTGCGGAGATCACGGATCCTGCGTTTTCCCGGCAGATAGAGCACCGGATCATCCGGCGCGACGGGGAGATCCGGCACATTGTAGTCCGTTTTTCTGTTGTGATCGGGGAAAACGGGAGAGTCACGAAAACCTACGGCGTAAACCAGGATATCTCCGAGTGGAAAGCAATTGAAGAGCAGTTGAAACGGTTCAACGAGGAACTTGAAATGAAAGTCCTCGAACGTGCAGGAGCGCTCCAGCAAGCTCTCGAAGAAAAAACGGTCCTTTTGCAGGAGATCCATCACCGGGTGAAGAACAACCTCCAGATTATCGTGAGCCTTATCCGGCTCCAGCAGCGCAAAGTCTCCGATCCTTCGGCCCGGAATGCGCTTCGTGACAGCGAGAGCAGGGTCAGATCGATGGCCCTTGTCCATGAAAAATTATACCGGTCTGAAGATGTTGCCCACGTCAACCTCACCGATTACGTGAATGCCCTCGTCTTATCCATCTCAAACATGTACCGGATTGATCCGGGCCGGGTAAAAATAATTACCCGGCTGGAAATGATCTCTCTTGATATCCACCAGGCAATACCCCTGGGACTGATCCTGAATGAACTCGTCTCCAATGCCTTCAAGTATGCGTTTCCCGGGAACCGTAAGGGAGAGATTGGAATATACGGGTCGTTCTCCGGGGATCATATCACCATCGCCATCCAGGACAGCGGGGTTGGTTTTCCTGAAAGATTTGACTGGAAGAACGCATCGACGCTCGGCCTGCATCTCGTGATAACGCTTGTCGAGCAGCTTCGCGGAACAATCACGTATACTCCAGGACGAGGGGGCACGACATTTGAAATCAGCATACCGGTACAGGAGCAGAGGGGGAAATCATGAATAAGGTTCGCATTCTGATTGTGGAAGATGAAGGCATCGTTGCTGAAGATCTCAGGTTCACGCTGGTGGGTCTCGGGTATGATGTGATCGGGATTATCGATACCGGGGAAAAAGCCGTGGAAAAGGTAGTCGCACTGGCCCCGGATCTTATCCTGATGGATATCATGCTTGCCGGGGAGATGGATGGGATTGCGGCGGCAGACCGGATCCATTCGAAAAAGGATATCCCGGTCATTTATGTAACCGCGTTTGCCGATGAGACGCTTCTTGCCCGGGCGAAACTGACCGGGCCGTTCGGGTATATCCTCAAACCATTCAATGAGCGCGAAGTGCAGTCCAATATCGAAATTGCACTCTACCGGCACCAGATGGAACAGGAAATCAGGAAACGCGATGCAATTCTCCTTGCTCTCGGGTTCGGTATAGAATGGTTTCTCCGGCAGATGGGGGAATATTACCGGATTATTCCCGGTAACCGGGTAGCGCCGGCCCGGGAGGAATGCTTCCCTATCCTGGAACAGATGGGAAACGCAATGGACCTCTCCCGGATAGCATTGTTCCGGTGCGTCGACCAGAATACGGCGAATCCCTTTTTCCTTCTCGAATCGGAATGGGCAGACGCAGCGGGTTCCCCCATGAGTACGAGCCACGATTACCGGAATATGGGAAAGGAAGCGATCGGGATTTCTCCCGGGGACCTGAGGGAACTGAAACGGGGAAACCCGGTTATCCGGGGGAGGGAGGGCCCCTCCGGGGAAAATGGCCTCGCCCACCTTGCTCCGGAATTGGTATCTTCAGCCATCCTTCCCCTGATGGTTGCCGATTCCTTCTGGGGATTCATCCTTTTTGGAAGTTCAGGCGAGCGCACCTGGGGAGGGGAAGAGGTGGAAGCGATGAAAGTCGGCTCCTTTATCATCGCCGGCGCGATCGGTCTCCTGGAGTCAGCGAAGAAAAGTCCCTGAATTTTGCGCAGGGTACTGTTTTGGAATTTCCCCCCTATTTGCCGACAGGATACCTGTCGCAGAGGGATCTTTTTTTTCTGGAGAACTGCGTTGTCCGATTTCTCCTGAATACCAGGAATTCCTGCAAATTTATTATATATTATATAATCATTCAGATAGTATGTTCCGGCTTTCCCGCAACAGTGTGATTTTTTTCATAATCTGCATCATAATTGCATTTTCAATTGCGATTATTGCGCCCTGGATAGTAACGAGTCATCATCAGTCAGGAACGGGAGAAATTCATTCACCGGGCACGAACGCATCGCCGTTTTCCCCGGAAATACATCTTGGAAATGCATCCGTTAAGGTTCCTGATCGCTGCGATCTCATCAATACAACGGAATGGGGTCAGGCCCCGTCGGATATGGTGGTCATTATCCTTAAAAACGGGGCTACCCGGGACGATGCGGAAACGGTGGCTTCGGATCTGAACGGGAAGATCGTGGGATATTATGATTACATCAACCTGTATCAGATCGAATATCATACCTTCTGCGCGGGGCATACCGAATCGGATCTGAAGCGGCAGCTGCTGAAAGCCAGGCAGGAACCGTGTGTTGAATACGCGTACCCGGACTCTCTCCCGGAACTGGAGCAGGGGTACGAGGAAATTGAGGTCTCTCCCCTCCGAAACCCGGTGTATGCAGAAGGCGGACGGGACAGCGGGTATGAACTCGTCGGTGCTGAAACGGCCTGGAACATCCTGCGGGCCACCCATGTGCCTCTAGCGCCGGTACGTATTGCAATCCTGGACGACGGGATCTACACCGGTTATCACGAGTTCGATACCGGCGTCTCTCTGGACACGAGTACGCCCGGGTCAACTCTTTCCTCACCCCTGAAGGGATGGGAGCATACCGGCAGCCACGGGACCGGGGTAGCAAATATTATCGGAGCATACACCAGCTGGAAAGGAATTACGGGAATCGCTTCCGAGGCCATGAGGGAAAACCTTACCATGGACATTATCAATATCCGGGTTCCCCCGTACGGGTACTCCTTTGAATCCATGACAACCGGGCAGAACGGGACGCCGGTTTTTTCCCTTGACGCCAAGACCTACAGCGTGGGAAATATTGTCGCAATCAAGGATGCGATTGAGCATGGCGCGACAATTATCAGTATCTCCTGGGGAAACAGCCAGGCAGATCCCGACGATGCGGCGACGTACCGGAAATTCTTTGAAAAGGTGAACCGGGAATATCCCTCCATCCTCTTTGTCTGCTCTGCTGGAAATGATAACCGGGCACTCAACGGCTCCCTGAGATACCCCTCCGGCCTTGCGCTTCCCGGCATGATCACCGTGGGAAACGTCAGGAACGACGGCACGAACCGGGCGCGAAGCTCCATGAAATCGGCAAATTACGAGGTTACCCTGGCGGCTCCCGGCCAGCAGGCAGTATATGGGTATGATTCGCTGGGAAACGTGACCCATATGAACGGCGGGTCCAGCATGGCGGTGCCGCACGTCACGGCAGCTGCCGCCCTTCTGCGATCCCTGGATCCCAGCCTTTCAGCAGGGGAAATCAAACAGATCCTTGTTGATACCGCACGGACGGAGGTCCTGTCCGGAAACCGTACTGTGCAGGCTCCCCCGGAGCTCGGCGGCCGGATCCTTGCCGTGGATCGTGGAACGCTTGCCGTGATCAATGCGCTCCGCTCCCGCGAGGGCCTTCCTGCCGTCTCGGAGGCAGATGCAGAAAACAGTACTGACATTTTCCTCACCCTGGAGAAAGATCCTGCAAATCCCGGGAATTATACCGTGTCGGCCCTGGTCCCGGCAGGATTGGATGCCGGTACCGATATCCATTTTGCGCTTGAGTCGGGAGAAACCGTACTCACAACGTGCGACCGACACCTGGATTCCCTGCCCGGGAAGGTGAACTGGTCCGTGCAGGTTACGGATGTTCCATCGCGGATTGTTGTAACAAGATCCGACAGCAATTCGGAAGTATTCCTCGCAATCGGGAATTAACCGGGTATAAAAAGAGAGAGGCGGATGGTGCGGGACCCTTATTTCTTTCCGTACACTTTTTCCGGATCAAAGACTTTTTCAGAAATAACGTCCCCGTCCAGGGTCCGGTAGAAACAGCTCGGGTGCCCGGTGTGGCAGGCAGCGCCGGTCTGTTCCACTTCATAAAGGATGCAGTCCTCGTCGCAGTCAACGAGGATCCGGACGACTTTCTGGAAGTGGCCGCTCTCCTCCCCTTTCTTCCAGAGTTTCTTCCTGCTCCTGCTGTAATAGTGGGCAAAACCGGTTTCTTTCGTGAGCGAGACAGCCTCGTCGTTCGCATACGCAACCATCAGGACGTCCCTGCTCGTTGCGTCCTGCACGACCACCGGGATAAGTCCTCCGTCAAATTTCAGGTTCAGCACCGTATCTTATCCCCCGATGATGACCCGCATGATGGTGAAGAGAATGTCCCCGAAGACCAGCGCAACGATGAGCCCGGCCGTGATCGGCACGATGAAGGGAACAGCGTACGAGATCCAGACTTTCCCTGCTTTCTCATAGAGGGCAAGTTCCTTTTTGTATTTCTCCGGGTGCTCGCGAAGGTCTTTTGTGTAGATCCGGTTTTCGTCGGCAACCATCCGGCGCATTGCATCTGCAAACGAGACGAATTTCCGCTCGAGAACGCCGTTCTTCTCGGTGATGTCCTCCATCACAAATCCCCACGATTCCCTGATTTTACTCCCCTCGACCGGGAACCCGAAGAAGAGGCCGGCGACCGGACCCCGGTTCCCCTTCACGATATTCATCACGAATATCCCGATGGGTGCTATGAGGTTCAGGATGACGGCATTGATCAGGACCGAGAAGGGCAGGAAGCCGAGGGGCGACTCGCCGAAGAGCGGAACCATCGGGAACGCAGGGATCGTGAGCGAGATGAAGATGAGCGCCCAGGCATCAGCTCCCCCGAAGAAGTTCATCGTCGCAAAGAGGTAGAAGATACCGCAGAAGACCGCGACAAGGGCGATGTACTTTGCGGGTTCGCCCCAGAGACCGGAAAAAAACGTCGATGCAAAGGCAAAGACGATCACCATCAGCAGGGGATACCATTTCCGTACCGCATGGTCCTGTCCCTTGATGTCCAGGTACGCGGCGTAACTGACGATCCCGCCATACATCACGTACCAGGGAAGAACGGAGAAGCTCAGTGTCCCCGGAAGAACGAACCAGGAGAGTACCGGCAGGATGAGGACGACGGCAAGGAACGGGTAAACCCAGGGATCGCGCCGCTCCCTCCGGTCAAGATAGGCGGTAAAGAGAAGCGCTGCGACAAGAGCCAGGTACCCGACGGTAAAACTCAGGTTCTGGTTCAGGGAGTAAAAATACCAGGTCGTTGCCGCGATTCCCACGACGATCATCGGGTACCAGGTGCGGAACGGAACCCTCCTCTCCCGGATGTCGAGCCAGGACGCATAGATGAGCGTTATCGCGACAGCAAGAGCAGATATGACGAGGACAGTTGCAGACATATGCCGGGTACCTATTTCCTGTTGTACCTTTTATCAGTGGCGCTGTCCCGGTACGGACGTCTCCGGAATCCGGGAATGCCACAGGTTCATAAGAGACCGGGAGAATACCTCCTGTCATGACCGGCACCATGAAGATCCGGGATGCCCTGATCCTCGCCATCCGGGATTCGGCTCCTTCGGGGACCTGCGATCCTGCGGAGTTCGCGGCTGGCGCTTCCCGGGAGAACTTCTCCGGTATCGCGGTTGCGAAAGGACGGGAATCAGAGGATTATCTCCTGGTTGTCCGGGGCATCCCCGCGGGCGCCCTCCGGTTCAACGAGGAAGGGGAGCGGTACGGGGATACAGCAGTCCTCCTCTTTGACCCGAACGGCCGGTTCACCCTCTATCCCCTCGAACCGGATGACGTGGAAGGGCATGCAATGCGGTGCCGGATCTACCGGCCCGAAGTCCTGAACAAAGGTGCTCCCCATGATCTTCCTGAGTTCGGGAAGAAAGCAGCGGGTATGGGGACCCTCACCATCGGCATCAGATCTGCCGGGGCTCCGGTGCGGGGGGTCCGGGTTTCGATCAGGAAATCCGGAAAAATTGTGGGAAGCGATGTAACGCTTGGGAATGGGGAGGTCTCGTTCCGGATCGGGTACGGGGAGTATGACTGTGTCGTCCAGCCGTCCGGTCAGGAACCCCGGACGGTACGCATATCTTTCCTGGCCGGGTCCCCGAACAGAATTCTGGAGATATTCCTTTAAAAATCCATTTAATTTTGTAAAATGACCTGATTGCCGGATAAAATTAAATAGAAATCTATAAGAATCAAATCACTCATTACAATCCATGGAGAAAAAAATTTCACGGGAGGATTTCGAGGCACTTATCCGTGGGGAAAAAGATGTCTCATCGTATTTTGATCTCGAACCGGGCTCCGGGACAATGTCGGTTTTCGGAGTCCGGACAAGCAGTAATCCGGATTATGTCGTCCGGGCAGTCTATGACCTGTTCGAGAAAAACCTGGGACGGAAACTTGCAGTCAATGCCGTGAAAAACCTGTACCAGTCCGTGGGTCTCGGTTCAGTCGGGCTCAACAGGTTTCTTTCCCGGCTGGGTATGGATCTCAGCCCTGCGGATTTCCTCCATCTGGTTTTCCTCCTCCAGCACCAGCAGGGATGGGGTGCACCGTTCACCATTCAGGAAAAATCCGAAACCCGCCTTGTCCTCCGGACAGATCATACCTTCGAATCCCTGGTAATGAAGGACTGGAAGATGCGTGTCTGCGGCATTCATACCGGATGGATTGAGGGGGTACTCACTGCTGTCACCGGGAAAACCTGGGTGTGCGGGGAAGTGAAGTGCCATGCGGCAGGGGACGGGTACTGCGAATTCGTTGCCGAACAGCGCGAGGTTACCTGGCGTGAGAAAGTGGACAGCATTGTGAAAGGGGATGCTGCAATTACCGACTACCTGGTGCACCGGCCGGTCGAAGGAAAGGTGAAATTTATCGACGAACCGGTGGTGATGATGCCGGCATTCATCTTCACGTCGATGATGGGGTCTATGAAAAAGATTGTCGGGGAAGCAGCAGCCGGGGGTATTATCAATTACCGGGCATACCAGGATCTCGGGGCAGCAAATGTTGCATATTTCCGGGATATGGGAATTACCGACCCGGACGTCCTCATCACCATGGCTCTTACCTTCTACTCCCAGATGGGATGGTTCCGGGTTGTCAGGATGGACTGGAACGAGGAGAAGAAAGAGAAGATAATTACCCTCCAGTCAACCGCAGAATCCGAAGCCTTCGGCGCTGCAGGGAAACCGGTATGCCACTGTACCTCGGGTCTCATTGCAGGAATCGTCGGGAGTGCATTCGGGGTGAATGTCCAGGGAAAGGAGATTCAGTGCCGGTCCAAAGGGGATCCGGAGTGTGTCTTCGTAGTTACCAATAAGACCTGAAAAAAGAATCGTGCTTTACCGGACATCCTTAGTTTTCCCGGTAATATCCCGGGGATTTACTCAGTTTTACCTTTTTTCCGGAACAGTGCCTTCGTGAACCGGTCAATGAAGTTCCCTCTCGACTGTTCCGCGGCCGCCGGGATATCGGGAGTACCGGAAAGGTGCGATGCAAGCCCCGCCAATGCTTTTGCTGCCGGGGATGCGGGGTAGGCGAGGACTTCCGGGGTCTTTGCGGCAGCAGCTTTCTTCACCGTGGGATCTTCCGGAATGATCGCGATAACCGGCACCCCGAGTAATTTTTCGATTCTCGTCCGGATCTCTTTGTCCCCGCCATTCTCCACGCGGTTTATGACTGCCCCGAGTACATGGCCCCCGACAACTTCCGTAAGGATCTTGGTTTTCAGGGAATCCACGAGGGACGGAAGCTCCGGGTTGACGATAAGGATTACTTCGTCGGCAACAGCAAGCGGGATTACGCCGTCCTTGCTGATTCCTGCCGGCGCATCAATGATTAAAAAATCGCACCTGGTTACCAGATCGTTCATTACGTCCCGGATCTTTTCCGGATCTGCATCCTGGAATCCCTGGAGCGAAATCCCGCTCGGGACCACTTTCAGGCCGGCGGGTCCGGGATATACGGCTTCCGAGACAGGCTTTTTCCCGGCAAGAACATCGTGAAGGGTGACCGGGGCATCCTGCAGGCCGAGAAAAATTCCCACATTGGCCATTCCGATATCGGCGTCGAGAAGATAGGTCTCCAGGCCTTTCCCTGCAAGTGCTGTTGCAAGATTCACGGAAACCGTAGTTTTTCCGGTACCCCCTTTTCCCGATGCGATTGTGATGACCTTTACCATTCCGGACCCTTAGACTCTTGATATCTAGGCTGGCGCATTATATTGTTGTTTCGCAGAATCAGAATATTTTTATAGTGCATAATCCAGAAGAGCCCGTACGTCCTTTGCGATGTCGGCAGGGCGGACCGATGAATGATCCGATCCGGAACAGGCAATACAGACCAGTCCCGAGCCACGGTGTTCAAGCGGGAACAGGATAACCCGGGGATCCTCCGGTGCGGTTTCCTGCCGGAACGCTTCTGCAAGAGACGCGGCCAGTCGTTCCGGATCATCGCCATCCGATGCTGCAACAGTAAAACCGTCTCCGGTGACGAGAACCAGCCTGTCCAGGGAATACCTGGCGGCCATTTCATTCATACCCGCAGTCAGATCCGGCCTCTCTTTCGGGGAAAATTCCCGGGGAGATGCAAAAGGCCGGCTGGCGATGAACGCGTTTTTCCAGATCCGATCCTCTCTTGGATGGAGCGGCGTGGCACGAATTGCCCGGGTGGGTTTCCTTATCGCCCGCCCGTTTTTCTCCGCTCCTTTTCCGGGAGAATATTTCCTGAACAGGATGTATCCGAGAACGAGGGCAATTCCCGCCCCGGAAAGAAAGATGAAAACCCAGAAAGGAATTCCCCAGGGAGCGATCAGATCAATAAAGCAACACCACGCGTCTCATCTCTCAAGGAGGTGATCGAGATCCAGCTGCTTTACCATATCCCGGCAGCTCTTCCGGATCGTGTCGGTTGCAGCCGCGAGGTTCATTTCATCGAGTGCAGTAAACACCGCCGTATGTTCTTCCCCGGTCTTTGCGGCATTCCGGAGAGCACCATCCGGCTGAATTTCCCGGTTTTCTTTCCGGTGGGCAAGCGTCACCCGGGCTTTTGCATTATACTCAATGGCAAGTTCTATCTGCATCTCATTTAAGTCAGAGAGTGCTGCACTTACAATCTCAGTTCCCCGTTTCCCGAACTCCTCCCATGCCCGGGTACTGAGAAAATTCCCGATAGTTCCCAGGATACACACCCCGTTCCTGAATACGAGGAATCCCTTCTGGTTCCCGAACGAGACATTGCAGATACCGGAAAACTGTGTTTTTTCCAGCTCCTGCAGAAGAGCATCCAGCCGTTCGTTTTTTCGTATTGCCCGAAATGTACCCCGGGGAAGATCCATCGTCAGGTTAGTATTCCCGTTTCCTGAATTTAATAGTTCTTTTAGGATCCCTCCGGGAATCCTGGAAAAACCTGAGCATGCAGCCGGATATCCCCCTATCTTTTATTTAATTTCCAAAAAACTTCCAATTATTAATTTTGACAAAAAACAAAGTATTAATAAACAAAGCGGCAAAGTGGAATCTGGGTTGAGTGAGCGTATGCTGAAGCCGTTACTCGAAGAATTTTTACATATCGAAGGGGTCTCTGCGGCTGTAGTGGCAGGCAGGGACGGGTTTGTTATTGAGAGTGCCCTTTCGGGGAGAGTGGATCTCGATGCCCTCGGTGCGATGGCCTCCACGGGCCTTGGGATCTCCGAAACCATGGGAAATGCTCTCAACCGGGGAGAACTGAACCAGATGCTTGTCGAGCATGATCAGGGGCCTATCCTGATAGCTCCCCTCTCTGAGGACGAAATTATCGCAATTGTTGCCGAGAAAAGTGCGAATATCGGAAGGGTCCGGTACGAGCTCAAGAAGAATAAACAGCGGCTTGTTGCCGCCCTGTGATACCTACGTCCAAAATGGATTTCCCTGAAGGTTCCCCTGCACCTGCATTTGAGGTTCCCCGGCTCAGGAGCTGGATACAGGCACATCCCGTATTTAGCGGACTCGTTGAGCTGAACCTCCCTTTTATGAGCGGGGCAATACTGCTGGAATCCGGATGTCCTGCAGCGGCCTGGGTTCAGAGCGGGACGCAATTCGTTGAGGGAAAAAAAGCTCTTGCCCTCCTCTCCGCAGAATCAGAGAGTAATCGTCTGGAAGGAAATCTGTTTCGGGCAAGAGAGTACGACGGACTGGAACTGGAAAAGGCCCGTTTGTTATGTAACCGCAGCTGGCTCATCCCCTCTTCCGGAATTGGATCCCGGGAAACCTGTCCGGAGATCGCAATCGATGAAAACAAGGTCAGCAGAATTCTCGCCCAGCCGGGGGTCCTTGCAATATCTGCATTTTATGAGGGATTTCCGGTAAAATCCTTCGGCTCAGCGGATTTTGAACACATCGCGGTAACCGCAGAGGATCTGGTGCGTGCTGTAAGGAAAATGTCCCTCGAGATGGAAACCGGGCCTGTGAGACAGATCATCCTGGAAACTGACGGGCATAAGTTTATCATTGCTCCTTATGGAGATCTGTCCGTGTGTGTCCTTACCGCAGGGGAAACCCCTCTCGGTCTCATACGGGTCCTCCTCAAGGATCTGGCTGGAGGATAAGATGCGCTCTCCCACGTCTCTCCCGGCAGCCGAAACCTGCCTGCAAACGTCACGAACAAGGAAAATGAGGGTACCGTACGTGCCCGTCAGGGAAACCAGCCCCTTCGCGGGATGAGGGAGGAAGTTACTGTATGTCGGAAGAAAAACGTTCACCAATAGGAAAATTCCTGCGTTCCGTCAGGAAAAATCCATTTTCCGATATCGAATCCAAAGAAGCCGGTTTTTCTCCGGAAGATCCGGGCCTTCCGGGCACCGCGGCATCTGCACCGGTACCTTCCGTACCTGAACCGGGAAGTTCTCCCGGGGATGCCCGGGTACGGGAGACTCCCCCGCTGAGTGAGCGTCAGGAAACGGTTCCGGAACCTCCGGATGAGCCGGAACCCCGGTACAGCTCCCCGGACCTCCCTGAAGAGGATGAGACCTGGGCATCCAGAATTATCAGTTCTCCTGAACCACGCCATGCGGAGATAGCTGAAGATTCCGGGGATTCACCTGAATTTCGCAGAACTCCTTCGTCGGTCGAAGAATCTCATGACCTGGGAGTACTATCCGGAACTGCTGTTTTCGGGAAGAAATGTCCTCCCGACAGGGGAGCCGAACCAACCGGCACCGGGAGCAGCACGGTTTTTCCCGGTATTCCGCCTGAAAGCCAGGGTACTCCGGATGCGGAACCTGCTGTCCCGGGACATTCCCCCGGTCAGCCTGAAAGCTCTCCCGGTGTCGTTTCAGATACGGATGACAGGATGTGGGATGAAGCGGCGGATCCGGGAGATCCGGAATGGGGTCTCTGGGAAGATGTCCCGGAAGAGAGCCGTGACCAGGAACCCGGGTTTTCCTCACAAGATTCTTCCCTGGAGAAGGATCTGTCCGGGATAACCGAACAGGATGAAAAAATTATCACGGTCGACCAGACCTCCCCGTTTTCCGGTCTTATCCTGCCCAAAGGAGCGACGTTTGCCCTCGAAGAGCTGAAACGGCATGATAAGATCCCGGTTCTTGGTGTGCCCGGCTCCGGAAAGCCGGCATATGATCCCGATATCGCCCTGAGGCGTGCACTTTCCGAGGGGGCCATTGAGGATTTTTCCGGTTCCGGAACGGTGCCCGGAGAGGAAAAACCTGCAAAACCCGGTTTTTTCAGCAGGCTCAAGGAGATCGGGATTGCGAGAAAAGCGGTACAGGAATACAATCCCCAGGTTCACGGCCCCCTGGTCAATCTCAGCCTCCCGCCAAGGCCCGGGATAGAAGAGATCGAGATGTACCCGGTCAATGAACCCTATGCGTACATCAGGATCATCTACGATCACTCAACGCACGAATATACCTACCAGGTGATCGAGCCCATCCTGACTCCCGCTGAACAGGATCTCTTCTCCGAACTGAAACAGGGTGTCTTCGAACGGCTGGACATCAACACAAAAGACATTACCCGTGCAGATGCAGAGAAAGCCCTTACTTCAGCAGTCGATGATATCGTCTCCGATTACGGGCTCTCCCTCACTCCTGTCCAGCGGGAGAAGATCCTGTACAACATGCTCAAGGATTTCCTGGGCGACGGCCTCGTCGATCCGGTCATGCACGACAAGTACATCGAGGATATCTCCTGCGACGGGGTGAACAGCCCGATCTTCGTGTACCACGCGAGTTACGAGTCGATGAAAACCACGCTCTCGTACCATGAAGCCATCGAGCTGGACTCGTTCGTTACGAGGCTCGCCCAGCGGGCAGGGAAATACATCTCGATAGCAGACCCTATCCTCGACGCGACGATGGGAGACGGCTCCCGTATCCAGATGACGCTCGGGACAGAGGTGACGGCCCACGGCTCGACCTTCACCATCCGGAAATTCCGGGACGAACCGATCACCCCGACCGATCTCATCGAGTGGTCCACGTTCTCTCCCCTCTCGATAGCCTATCTCTGGCTTGCGGTCGAGACCGGGAAGTCCGCGATCTTTGCAGGCGGGACTGCGTCCGGGAAGACGACATCCCTGAACGCCATCTCCCTCTTCATCCCCCCGATGGCAAAGATCGTCTCCCTGGAAGATACCCGGGAACTCAAGCTCCCGCACCCGAACTGGATCCCGAGCGTGACCCGGGACTCGTTCGACAGCGGCGGCAGGGGCGAGATCGATATGTACGAACTTCTCCGTGCCGCACTCCGGCAGCGTCCCGAGTACATCATTGTCGGGGAAGTCCGTGGCAGGGAAGCGCAGAGCCTCTTCCAGGCGATGAGCACCGGCCACGTCACGTACTCGACCATGCATGCCGACTCGGTCCCGAGCGTCGTCCACCGTATCGAAAACCCTCCGCTCGATGTCCCGCGAAACATGCTCTCGGCGCTCGATATCGTCTGCGTCCAGGTGCAGGCCCGGGTCGGGGGCCAGCGAATCCGCAGGAACAAGCAGATCATCGAGATCCTGGACATCGATCCCCGGACAAACGAACTGATCACGAACGAGGTCTTCAAGTGGCGGCCCTCAACGGACGAGATCAGCTATTCCGGGAAATCGTTCGTTCTCGAAGAGATCATGGAGGAGAAGGGGTGGAACGAGGACCGGATGAAAGAGGAACTCCGGCGCAGGCAGGAGGTCCTCGAATGGATGCGGGTGAAGAAGATACGGCATTACAAGGATGTGTCAAACATCCTTATCCAGTACTTCCGGAACCCGGAAGCAGTGATGGAACGGGTGCGGGCTGAGATCCATGAATAGTTTCGAGCGGTTCTGCTTCAACCTGCTGGGCAGGAAGATGAAGGAGCGGCGGGAGGCGTACGTCCAGCTGAGAAACGATCTCCTTGCGGCACGGATGAAGACCCCGTTCGAGGCGTACCTCGCGACCTCGATTGTGAGTGCGGTCATCGTGGGCCTCATCTCTGCAGTCCTTGTCGGGTTCTTTACGTGGCTTCTCCGGCTCCCGGAGATTATCGTGTATCGCGGTGCGGTCCCGGATGCGGTTGCCTCACTCTCGCAATACGCCCTCGTTCTCGGGACCGCTTTTGCGGTCGTCTTCGGCCTCCTCATCTTCGGGAGCCTCACGTATGTCGCGTTCCTGCTCTATCCCAGCGTAATCGCCGGGAACCGGAAAAGGAACATCGATGCGACGCTCCCGTACGCGATCAACTACGTGACCGCGATGTCGACCGCCGGGATTACGCCGGCCGAGGTCTTCCGGCTCCTTGGCGAGAGCACGATTTACGGGGAGAGTGCGGTCGAGGCCCGGTACATTGCCCGGGAGATCGATATCTTCGGCCGTGACCTGATCGATGCGATGCGGATCGTCTCTGCAACGACGCCATCCCAGCGGATGAAGGATTTCCTGCAGGGCGCGATGGCCAGCATCTCGTCGGGCGGCAACCTGACCGACTATTTCCGGACAAAGGCCGACCAGTATGCCCTCGAAAACCGGCAGACCCAGAAACTGTTCCTCGATACGCTCGGGCTTATCGCGGAATCGTACGTGACTGCGCTCGTTGCAGGGACGCTCTTTCTTATCATCCTCCAGTCCATCATGTCGGTCCTCTCGGGTGACAGCAACCCGATGTTCCTCTCGGTGATCATCTACTTCATCATCCCGTTCGGGAGCCTGATGTTCGTCATCATGATCAGCTCGATGACCCCGGAGGTGTGATATGGCCGGCGATCTCTTCCGGAAACTCTCCGGCAGGAAGGAGACCGGCGCGGCCCAGCCTGAGGCGCCGGACATTGCCGGTATCCGGGAAGCGGAGCGGGACCAGGAGAAGATCACGGAACGGCTCCTTGACGAACGGAGCCACCGGGGGGGATTCGGCCTCTTCTTCCGTCATCCCCTGAAAGTCCTGACCGCAGAGCCCCTGAATATCCTGATCCTGAGCGGCCCCATCGGCCTTGCGATCTGTCTCGGCGGTCTCTTCTTTGCCGTAAAGACCTATGGGATGCCCGTCATCTTCTCGACAACGCTCGTGGACGACTTCGTTGTCTGGGGCGTCCTTGTCGCCGTCGTCCCGGTCGCGATCCTGGATTTCCTGGAGGACCGGAGGAAGCGGAGCCTGGAGGAAGCGCTCCCGAATTTCTTCCGGGACCTTGCGGGCATGAACGACAGCGGGATGACGCTCCCGAACGCCGTGCACCTGGTCTCGTCCAGCGAGTACGGGGCGCTCACGCCCCACATCAGGCGGCTAGACAACGACATGTCCTGGAACCTTCCCTTTGTCGAGGCCATCTACCGGTTCGGGAAAGGGATCCGGACTCCCCTTGCGGAACGGAGCGTCGACCTGATCGCAAAAGCAAGCAAGGCGGGAGGCGACATATCCGAGGTCCTCCGTGCGGCAGCTGTCGACACCTACGAGTTCGTGAACCTCAAGTCCGAGCGCAGGAACAACATGCTCATCTACATGGTGATCGTGCTCGTCTCGTTCACGGTTTTCCTGGTCGTCATCGCGATCCTCGTCTCGACCTTCCTGACGACGATGGCCCATGCAGGCAGCGCGGCGGCAGCGTCCGGGGCAAAAGGTGTCTTCTCGGCCCAGATCGATATCTTCACGTACAAGCGTCTCTTCTCCCATGCGGCGATGATCCAGGGTTTCTTCTCGGGGCTCGTTGCAGGACAGATGGGCGAGGGGAGTGCGATTGCCGGGCTGAAGTACTCGGCGATGATGCTGCTTGTCGCGTGGGTGACGTTCCGGTTTTTTATATGAATTTCAGAAGAGAGAGGAGAAATTTTCTATTATTTTCACGGATCTTGTGTTCCCTTATTGAATAATGCGTGAGGCCGCACTGATGTGTGGGTTCGCGTGCTCGTCCCTCCGCCCGCTCACAAACAAAATCGGGAAAATTCCCTGCGAAGAATTCCGGTAAGTGGCACACGGGACGTTTCTTGTTGGATCAACCGGACAGGTACTTCTCCTATTCCTGCACGCGGCTGTTACTACCAAGATCTCCGGAAATACCCGATTGCTGCAACAATTCCCATTGCCATGATCGGGATCGCGGGTGAAAACGATGTAGCCTGTCTGGCCGGTGTGGGAGTAATTATCCCGGAAAAACCACCCTCTTCAGTAGCATTCGAAAGAGTCTCACGTGTTGTTCCGGCAATCGGTGTGACATTTGTTTCTGCCGGAATCTGGATGACCTCTGATGTCGTATTACTGCCTCCGGCATTGGTCACCGTAAGGGTCACCGTGTAGATACCGGGATGAGGATAGGTATGGGACGGGGACTGGCCGGTCGAGGTATTCCCGTCGCCGAACGACCAAACCCACGAAATGGGGGAGTTCAGGGACGTACCGATGAATTGAACCGTTACCGGTCCTGCCTCCGGAGAAGTTGCGTACCCGTAGCCGAATGATGCCTGAACGGGTGTGGAATTTTGTATGGTTTCCGGGGAACTGGTGGTTCCCGGAGACAAAGTGAAAAAGGATGCTGCATCAGCATCCTCGAATTTGGATTCAATCCTCACAATATATTCTCCCGGATTCGCTCCCGGGACGGACGTTCGCAGATTGAATGTCGTCCAAAGGGATGGTGTGGCATTGCAGGACCATGTATTGATCCCGTTCTCTCCCGGTTGTATCGAGACATCCGACGTGAAATGCGATCCCACTCCGGCGGGGTTCAAATTACTGGGAACGATACTAAGAAGAAGAGTGCCATTTGAAACCGCGAGAGTCGTTGTCCCGTTGATAATAACTATATCCTCTGTGGTATGGTTTCCGATAGGATTGATAGTCAGGTTCTGACTTGTATCAACAAGGATACCGGTCACATTCCCGGCATTCGCGAACGGTAAAATCGTTATTGCAACAAGAAATACGGCAATAAATTTGAGAAACATCGATACCGGCTTCATTCCGTTGCCTCACGAATTGTTAATCCCGCAATGTCTGATTATTTTAACAAAATCTTCTTTCGGTTTAAATTAATGTATTGCAGATGTAACCCGATGCTGAACTGGTTTTGCCGGAGCTGACAGGTTGGAATATTCAGTCCGATGATGCAGGAACGTCTCTCCCAACAGATTTGAGAAGCGAATTACTTCTTTGCATCGTGACGGGTTATCGAGCCCAATATGCGTCCGTTGTCTCGCGACCGGGCGAAGAATTTCCAAAAGACTCGTATTCTCGCACTGCGTGGGGATGTCCACGCGGTGGGGTCTCCCAGAAACGTACCCTATCGCGTAACTACCGGCATGATTCTTTTTCCCTGTAAAAAAGACATACCCCCTTCGCTATGGGCCCCTACCCCCCCCTCAGCTCAGCCACCCCTCCAGGTACGAAAGAGGGGGGGTGCCCCCCCGGCCGCTGAGCCCGGGGGTGGGGGGTCCCCCTCCGGTCCCAAAAACTTCTCATGAAAAACCACGGTTTCTCATGGACCCCCGACGGAACGCTCCGGGGGTAACCGATCCCGGGAGGGG
>JBDKRP010000073.1:0-19489 GCA_039683275.1 Methanoregulaceae archaeon
GCTCATATCCTACGGAAACCGGCATGCTGAACGGGTTTGTCGATTATATCCGGGAACGGGACCCGGATATCATGACCGGCTGGAACTTCGTGGAATTCGATATCCCGTATGTCACGGCCCGCATGGAGAAACTCGGCCTTATGCCGACCGCCCTTGCCCGGATTCCCGGACAGACAGAGCGGACAGCCCTCCGGGGACGGGCAGTTTTCGATCTCCTCCAGGCATACAAGAAGATGCACTCCACCCAGAAGGAATCCTACCGCCTCGATGCGATAGCCGAGGACGAAGTCGGGGAGCGGAAAGTCCGGTACACGGGAACACTTACCGATCTCTGGAAAGAGAAACCGGAACTTCTCGTAGAGTACAATTTCAAAGACGTCGAACTCTGCGTTGCCATCAACCGGAAGAATAATATTGTCGATTTCTACCGGGAGATTGCACGGTACGTCGGTTGCCCGCTTGATCGGACGCTGAACTCATCCAACGTCATAGATATTTTCGTTCTTCGGAAAGCATATGGGAAATACGTCCTTCCCTCAAAGGGTTTTGCCGCTGCAGAAGAATTCGAAGGCGCCACGGTTTTCGATCCCAGTAAAGGCGTAAAAGAGAACATCGTTGTCCTGGATCTCAAATCGCTGTATCCGATGGCGATGATGACCGTCAACGCATCACCCGAGACAAAGGATCCTGCCGGCGAATTGCGGGCCCCCAACGGTATCCGGTTCAAAAAAGAGCCGGACGGGCTCACCCGCAGCATTATCCGGGATCTCCTGGCTGAACGCGACGAGAAGAAGAGAACCCGGGACAAGTACCCCTTTGGTTCTCCCGATTACGTGGTCTACGACATGCAGCAGAATGTCCTGAAAGTGATCATGAATACGTACTACGGGGTCTCGGGCTACACCCGGTTCCGGCTTTTCGACCGGGAAATAGGCGCAGCGATTACATCGGTCGGGAGGGCGATCATCGAGCACACCCGGGGAGTCATCGAAGCGCAGGGATACCACGTAATTTACGGGGATACCGATTCCTGCATGATCCAGCTTCCACCAGGCGACCTCGCCGCGACGATTGCAACCGCCCGCAGCATAGAAAAGCGGCTGAACGAGAGTTACGGGGAATTTGCAAAGCGGGTGCTGAACGCGGATTCCCACTATTTCTCCATTAAATTCGAGAAAGTGTACCGAAGGTTCTTCCAGGCAGGGAAGAAGAAGCGGTATGCCGGCCAGCTGGTCTGGAAAGAGGGAAAGGATGTCGATGAGATGGATATTGTCGGCTTTGAGATCCGGAGATCGGACTATCCCCAGATAACAAAGATCGTCCAGAGAGACGTGATGGGTATGATCCTCCGGGGCGAGAGCTATGACACCATCAAAAAATACCTTGGCGACGTCATCAGGAAATACCGGGCCGGCAAATACTCGCTGGACGAAGTCGGAATCCCGGGCGGGATCGGGAAATCGCTTGGGGAATACGAGAATGACGATGCCCATATACGCGGCGCGAAGTACGCGAACGAGAACCTGAAAACCGAATTCGGCAAAGGCAGCAAACCAAAAAGGCTCTACATCAAGAACGTCACTGCAAAGTACCCGAAGACGGATGTTCTTGCTTTTGAATACGCAGACCAGGTGCCGCCAGAGTTCATCGTTGATTGGGAGATGATGCTGGAAAAGACCATCAAGCAGCCCATCTCCCGCATCATTGAAGCGCTGGGATGGGAATGGGCAGACGTGGATCCATCCCGGACAACCCTTGCGCAATGGGGATTCGGATGATATCCGGGGGCGTTCCCTTCAGGGTACTCTGTCCGGATCCTTCCCACATTTTATGAGGCAGGCAATCCAACGGTACTTTATTGCATGAATACCGCATGGCCAGGAGATCTCAGGATATTCGGCCTGAGAATATTTTTCATAATCTTGTTTCTGCTGGTAATTCCGCTCTTTGCAATCACGGGTTTCGGGATGCACCCGGCATTTCTCGGACCTGTTATCGGGGCAACAGCACTATTCCAGGCAGGAGCGGTAGGTTTTGCCGGGCCAATCGGCCATCCGGTCTATTTCTTTCTTGCAGTTGTATCCATAGGTCTCGCCCTGATCCTGATGGTGTTCGAGGTTCTCGACGCTATCGCAACAGAATCAAAAAGGGTAGCCGGCTGGATTGAAGCTGTCGACAAGCGTGCCCAGAAAATTACCTTCATTGAGAAATACGGGGTTTTTACCCTGATCCCGCTGATATGGATCCCTGGAATCGGGCTGTACGGCGCCGTGATTATCGCCTGGATATTCCAGTGGACACGCCTGCACGCAATTGCCCTTCTCTTCACCGGCTGGTTTGTTGCCTGTTCAGCAGTCCTCCTCGTCATAATGGGTGTACTCCAGATCATCTTCTGATCCCTGGGAACCGGGACCTGTTTTTCCCGGAATAATTTCATAAAACATTCAATACTCCTGTGGGAAATAACGAATAAAAAACCGGGGGGGAATTCATCAGTTGGATAAGGTAGCTCTCGGGAAAAAATTGCCAGGGAACGAATATCCCCTTTAAGCGGATCTGCTAACTGCAATAACGTTGAAGGCTGACAGGGGATATCCTGAATTGGAGAACTCTGTACGATCTCCGGAGGAATACCGGAATCACGACTCCGGAGGAATACCGATCTCTCCGGATTCTTCAGGTCCGGTTTCCGGTACCGGGTCTTCAGATTGTTCCGGGGAAAGCCCCTTCTCCATTTCCTCCGGCATGCACCAGACTTCGATAAAGGTATCTGCGATGCCTGCCGATTCTGCCCGGTATTCGTCGGTCGGGATACCAGCATCCATGACCGTGATCACCCGGAGCCTGCCTTCCCGGAACCCATAGAGTTTCCGGAACCCCCATTCGGGATCAAGTACTGCATCACGCTCATAATAGATCTCCTTTCCGAGAGCATGCGTGCAGTACAGCCCGGGTGAAACGTGAAACAGCATCTCCCGCATGTACCGCTGGCGGTACCATTTCAGTTCCCCGGCAAGGGAGAGGGCGCTCCCGAGAGACGCGACAGTAACCTGGATCCCGCAGGGGAGTTTCCGGGGCTGGTAAAAACGGAGGACATGCCTGCTGGTTTCTGAAGAAAGAAGCGTATGGTACAGGTCAACTCCCGTGCGGGAAAGAAAGAGGATATCCATGGGATGTACCTGTGCCTGCCGGAAACCCGGCCCGATATTTTTCGGCGGTCTTACGTACGTATCAACGGAACATACGGTCTTCGTTATCCATTTCAGCAGTTACCTTCCGGATTGCGTCCATGAAATCCGTCATAGTGACCGCGTCGGCACTCCTGCGAACCGCTATCATGCCTGCTTCCCGGCAGATTGCCTGGAGTTCAGCACCCGTAGCATCTTCCGTGAGGCGGACTATCGCATCGAAGTCAACGCCGTCAAGCCTCATCTTCTGGGAATGGATCGTGAGAATTGCCTTCCGCGCCCCTGCATCGGGAAGCGGGATCTCGATAATCCGGTCGAACCTGCCGGGACGGAGGAGTGCCGGATCCAGCATATCGATTCGGTTCGTCGCAGCCATGATCCGGATATTCCCCCGGTTATCAAATCCATCCATCTCGGCAAGGAGTTGCATCAGGGTCCGCTGGACCTCAGCGCTTCCCGACGTCCCGTCATTCGTGCGGGTGCTCCCGACGGCATCGATCTCATCGATGAAGATGATGGAAGGGGCACGCTCCCGGGCAAGCTGGAAGAGTTCCCGCACAAGCTGGGCGCCTTCGCCTATGAACTTGTGAACGAGTTCGCTTCCCGACATCCGGATAAAAGTTGCACGGGCTTCGTGGGCGACCGCTTTTGCCATCAGGGTCTTTCCGGTCCCTGGTGAACCGTACAGGAGAATTCCCTTGGGAGGTTCAACACCTATACGTTCAAAAATTTCCGGCCTTGTGAGGGGATATTCAACTGCTTCACGAATTTCAATGATCTCCTTTTCCAGGCCCCCTACTTCAGAAAATGTGACGTTGGGGGATTCCTCAAGTTCCATTACCCGTACGCGCGAATCAAGAACAGAGCCGATCACTTTTACAATGGAAAGAGCGTTATTCACGGCGACCTTCATCCCGGGTTTCAAGAGCCGGAAAATATCATCGTTCACGTGGGTGAGATATTCCTGGTTGTTTCCGAGCTGCCGCAGGTAGACCTCTCCATCACCGATGAGATCCACTACCATCGCAACAAAAAGCGGCATCCTCTTGAGCTGGCTGTTCTCCCGCTTGAGCTGGAAGTTTTCTTTCTGGATATCGTCGTTTTTTACCCGCAGGTCGAGAAGCTGGGCTTCGAGTTCATTGACCCGGATCTGCCATTTCAGCTCCCCGTCAACACCTACGCTTCCGACGGCTGTATCTTCCATATCACTCTTATATCTGCATTTTCATACATTTATGTGGTGTGATTTTGATAATACATGCAAGGCCTATATCCCGTGGTACCGGCTCCGGTCCGCTCCTTATCAGCCCAGCCCCGATCTCTTTCCTTTCCGGAGTTGATCCTTCGACGGGGATGATCGTTGAGACCGGCCATCCGCTCAAAGGCAGATCGGTGACCGGAACGGTCCTTGCATTCGACTATGGGAAGGGTTCCACGGTAGGATCCTATATCCTGTACGCGCTGGCCAGGAACGGGAAAGGCCCTGCTGCGATCATCAATACGGAGGCAGAACCTATTGTCGCAGTAGGCGCAATTATCGGGAATATCCCTATGGTTGACCGGCCTGAGATCCCCCTGAAAAATATGAAAGACGGTGTCCTGGTATCGGTCAACGGGGAAACCGGAGAGATCGTGTATGAGGGGGATACCCGGTCATCAGAATAGACGGTTTTCGCATGTTTGAATTGCACGATCCCGTGCAGTGACCTCATAACTTTTTTTAAGGTGGAAAATGATGATACTACCCTATGCAGCTCAAAGAATTGGTTGTTGTTGTATCTGTTCTCATCCTGCTTATGGTTGCTGCGGGATGTACAGGTAGTTCAGGTTCTTCATCCGGCTCTCCGGCTTCCGCTACCGGAACCTCCTCTGCCCCGGCAGGATCGGATTTAACACCCACTGCGACGGACGCATTGCCGAATGGATATTCCGTCACCGTCGATGTCGGTGAGAAGGACTATCTCGGGAAAGTTGCCGTGATCTTCCAGGGAGGGGACGGACAGATCCACACGAAATCCGGAACTGCCACCCTCACCAGGGCCGATGGACAGGTCGTTACAGGAACCTTCGGGAACACCAAAGGTTCGGAAGCAGAACTCCAGGGAACCAAGCAGACCGACCGTATCCAGGTCTGGGTGACAATGGACAACGGCAAAACCTACAAGATCATCGATAAACAGGTTGAGTATCGTACCCGGGGATAAATTTCCCGGTACCAGTTCCTTTTTTCCGCTCCCGTTCCGATTCTTTCTGCATGAAATTCAACTGGCGGCAGATCCATGCAGCCCGGAATTCCTATGCAGCACTCTATGCAGCATGCGAGGTCTCCGGTATCCGGCTGTTACCGGTTGAATTTCCAGAAAAAGACGTTACCTGTTACAGTCTCAACTCGATAACCTGGCCGCAGTACAAGAGTGAGATCCGGGATGCTGACTGCATCACGGTTGCAGGCGGGCCGCATGCAACGGCATGCTGGCAGGAAGTGACCCGCTACGCCGATTATGCTATTGTCGGGGAGGGAGAATATACGCTTCCCCGTCTTCTTTCAGTCATTGCGTCGGGAAGAAATCCAGGCAAATCCCCTATTCCCGGGGTTGCATCCGGGAACCGGCTTTGTCCGGCAGATCATTCGGTCCTGATGGATGCCTACCCGCCATTCTCACAGATGAAAGGGTACATTGAGATCTCCCGGGGCTGCCCGTTTTCCTGTGCGTACTGCCAGACCCCGCAAATTTTCGGGAACAGGATGCGCCACCGGTCCCTGGATGCGATATGCGAGTTTGCGGGCAGGTATCTCCATGCACGGTTCGTGACCCCGAACGCCTTTGCGTACGGTTCCGATGGCGTGCACCCGGACTTTGCCAAAGTCGAACTGCTTCTGCGGCGGCTGAAGGAAACTGGAAACCAGACATTTCTCGGGACATTCCCAAGCGAGGTGAGGCCGGAGTTTGTGAGCAGGAAGTCCCTTGAACTCGTTACCACGTACTGTGCCAATACCAAAATCCATTTTGGCGCACAGTCTGGCAGCGATGCCGTATTACGGAAGATCCGGCGGGGCCATACGGTTGCGGATGCCGTCAACGCGGTTGAACTTGCCGCAGAATGCGGGCTAACCCCAATTGTCGATTTCATACTCGGGTTTCCGTTTGAATCTGATGACGACGAGGAAGAGACGCTGGCTCTCATACGGTGGGTCGCAAAGAAAGGCACGGTACATGCCCACCGGTTTACTCCGCTTCCCGGAACAGAACTCGCAGGTTCTTCCGCGCGCACCCTCATGCCAGAGACGGAAAAAGTACTGGGGAAACTTGCACTTTCCGGGAAACTCACCGGTTCCTGGAGCGATCAGGCGCTAAGGTTTTTTAGACGACGTCCCCAATGATAGAGCATGATAGACGCGCTACTCTTAGCGGATCTACATGGTGAATTCGGGAAAATTGATTCATTCCTCGAATTAAACCCGGAAATCGTCTTTATTGCTGGCGATATCACGAACATGGGCCCGGTAGATTCAGTGGACACACTCCTCTCGCGCATTGATGTACCTTGTTTTGCCGTTCCGGGGAACTGCGATCCCCGCGAAATCCTCGACACTTTGGAGCAGTCCGACTGCGTTAGCCTTCACGGCTCGCAGATGAACCTTGGTAAGATCTCTCTTGTGGGAGTTGGCGGGTCGAACCCGACACCGTTCCAGACGCCCTTCGAGCTTACTGACAAGCAGATTGACGATCTCCTCCACGGAGCCCTTGCAAAGATGGAGAAGACCACACACAACGTCTTACTCTCGCACGTACCACCCCAGGGTGTGCTCGACGAGGTAAACGGCGAGCATGTGGGCAGTGCCAGCGTGCGCAGGCACCTCAAGACCTTTGATCTGGTCTGCTGCGCTCACATCCACGAACAGCGCGGCGTGACCGAGCTGGACGGTGTGAAGATCGTGAACCCGGGGCCCGCTGCAATGGGCAACTGCGCGATGATTCACTTCGGGAACGAAGCAAAAGAGATTACCGTCGAGCTCCTGACTGTTTAGACAGCAGGAGTTCAAGGTATGATTCCAGGAGGGGCATTCCCTCCACACCAATTTTCTGTGCGATTTCTGTAATCACGCGTTCCGCAGAATTTTTGTCGGACCCGGCATATTCTATCTCGGCAAAGGTCCCGAGCCCCTCTACATTGTCAAGGGATATGACAGCTCCGGAAAACCGGAAATACTCCCGGTCCTTGCACACCTCAATGGTCTTCCGGAACCCGAGCCGGTCCAGCATCTTCTCGAACTCTTCCCCGGATTCTACGGTTGTATTGAATTCCTCCCGGGCTTTGAGCCCGAACTCCCGCATTTTCGGTCCTTTGTACGTGATGATAACCCGGGCGCCCGCATAGCGGACACGGAGCGCTTCATCGGTCTCGCCAAAATCCCGGTGAGGGGCATTATAATAGACATCCCGTTCCCGGGTGACTTCGAGCCGTTCCGCACCAAGGGTTCCGAGGCGGGCACGCACCGGGGCAAGATCCGGGACCCGTACCTTCAGTTCGATCTCGATCATAAGAGGATACAGGTTTATCTATAACCGGTTCGACTTAATATAGTCAGTTACAGGTGATTTTCAGTGCCTATCAGCGAAGGAGATTTCATAAAACTCAGTTATACCGGCAGCTTCGGCGGGTTTGTCTTTGATACGACCGATGAGGAGACCGCAAAAAGCAACAATATCCACTCGAAGAATGCCATCTACGGCCCGATCACTATCCGGGTCGGCAGCCAGCATGTGATCCAGGGTCTCGATGAAGCACTCACCGGAAAGAATGTCGGGGATGAGGGAGACGTCACGGTTCCGCCCGAGAAGGGTTTCGGCCCGCACGACCGTGAAAAAGTCATGTCGTTCCCCAAGAACAACTTCAAGGAGAAACCGACCCGGGGCCAACAGGTGACTGTCGACAAGTACGGCGAAGGTACTGTTGTCGACGTTATCGGCAGCAAGGTCATCGTTGACTTCAACTCGCCCTTTGCAGGCAAGACTCTCGATTACCACTACAAGATCGAAGAAATTGTCGAGAAGGCAGAAGAGAAAGTAAAGGGGCTTATCCGGCTGTATGCCGGGAAGGATATGGATCTTACGCTGGAAAACGGCGTTGTGAAGATCGATCTCCCGGCCGGGATCACTTTCGACCGGCGCTGGATGATCTGGCGCAGCCGGGTTATCCATGAGTCGTTCGAGTTTATTGACGGCGTTTCAGAGATCGTCCTCGTCGAGTCATTCAAGAAACCGGAAAAGGTTGAGTAACCTTTTCACTTCTCTTTTTTTAATTCCCATCCATCCCGTGAACTTTTCGATCCTGATCGGTCAGACGGAGGAAACTCTTCTCTCATACTTGTTTTTGCCATATACCTGATTTCTGTCGTTCAGTCCAATGGTGTAATCCGCTTATCTGCAAGGGGTTCCGGAAACGACGGGCTGCGGTTAAAACCGTATTTGTCGGCGATGTGAAATGCATACATTACCGGGACTCCTAAGCAACCAGAAAAAATCTGACAGATCGGTTTTTTCGGACTCCCGATAATTTCCCCCGAAACCGGGAAGCCTGCGGACTCCTGTGCCGCTGGCAATCCAAATAAAAGCCTTATCTTATCTCCCATACTAAACTTACAAAAGGTGGTCCCGTGCAGGTATCGATGAAACTTGAGATGAAAGATGCCCCCGGCCAGCTCGTGGCTGTGCTCAAACCTATCTCGGAAGTTGGCGGAAACATTGTCGCTGTTATTCATCAGCGGGACCCGGATCAGGAAAGCGACATCCTGAGTGTCCAGATAGTTCTCAGCCTGCCTGAGGGAAAACTCGAAGATCTTATCTCCCTCATCAAGAAACAAGGGGGCAATATTCTCCGGATAAACGAGCAGCGTCTTCTCTACAAACAATCGGTGATCCTGATCGGGCACCTGATGCACACGGACCTATCCGATACGGTAGACCGGGTGGATAAGACCGGGTTTGCGGAAGTGACAGAACTCTCCATGGTGATGCCGGCTGTAAACGAACGGTCCTCGTCCCGGATAACCATAAAAGCTGTCTGCAAGGAGGATATGGAACGGGCACTGAAAATTCTCCGTGACGTTTCCCATGAGAAAAGCCTCCTCCTTATAGAACCCCTGGAGGAAGTTGCATGAAGGTTGCAATCATCGGGTTTGGCTCGGTGGGAAAAGGCATCGTACGGATGCTTCTCGAAAAAGACCCCGGTATCACGGTAACCGGGCTGGCGGACTCGAAGAGCGGACTTATTGACAGTATGGGCATCGATCTCGGGGCAGCCCTTGCAGCAAAAGAGAAGACCGGCCGGTGCGGGGACGGACGCATCTCTCCCGACAAGATTGTGACAGAAGCCGATTACGACGTTCTTGTCGAAGTCAGCCCCACCAATGCCCTGACCGGGGAGCCGGCGACCGGCTACATCAAAAAAGCAATCGGGAGAAGAAAGCATGTGGTCACCTCGAACAAGGGGCCGATCTCATTGTATTACCGGGAACTGATGGCCCTTGCAGAGAAAAACGACGTCCGGATACGGTACGAAGCGACGGTTGGCGGCGGCATTCCCATCATGCACACCCTGGAACACGGCCTTACCGGAAATAAAATTCTTGGCCTCTTCGGTGTATTCAACGGGACCTGCAACTATATCCTGTCCCGGATGGCAGATGAAGGCCTTACGTACGAACAGGCCCTTCTTGAAGCACGGGAGATGGGATACGCAGAAGCCGACCCCACCTACGATGTCAAGGGAATCGATGCTGCCATCAAGCTCGTCATTCTTGCAAACACCATCTGGAAAAACGGGTGTTCCCTGAAAGATGTGGACCTGACCGGAATCGATCTCCTTACCCCGGATGCAATGCGCCTCGCTGAAGACGAAGGCTGCACGATACGACTGATCGGCGAAGTTCTTCCCGGCAGGAATCTGGTGAGAGTCTCCCCCCGGATTCTCGAAACCAGTCATCCCCTGGTGGTCGAAGGAACCCTGAATGCAATAACACTCGTCACGGATATGGCAGGAGAAATAACCCTCATCGGCAAAGGTGCAGGATCCACCGAGACAGCGAGCGCCGTCATCGGGGATATTCTCTACCTGCGGGACCGGTATGTCGCGGGTTCTTGAACGCAGGCGTCACCTCCTTCATCTGATGCGTGAGTTCACGCTGGGGAAGGGCTATTTTACCACGGGCGAAATCCAATCTGCAGCGGGCGTCCCCCGCAGCACTGCACAGGACTGGATCAACCGTCTTATTGAAGAAAAATGCGTCATAATCCGGAAAGAGCAGCACGGCAGGCTTCCGGCCCAGTATGCCTCCATGAGCGTGATGCCCACATCCGCATGCCGTAAGATATTCACAACCGCCGATGAGGATCATATCGAGATCTACCACGACTGTATGAGTCCTTCCTGTGCGGCATTCTGCGGATTCCATCACAGCCTGGCCCGGGGCGTTCTCACCAACGTGACCAGGGACGGAAATCTCCTCCGTGAGTCTGCTGTTATCGGAGAACGGGATGTCGAAGTCGGCCTCTTCCCGACGCCTGCGGTAGGAGTTGTGGGGATTCGCCGTGACGGGGACTATATCGTCCAGCGGATCCGGTGCACGGGAGGCCCGGCATATTCCCTGACAGACATGATGGCGCATGCAAAAGGCGTCCGGGAGATCCGGATAGACCGGCGCGGGCCAATTGTCGAGGGCAGGGTATACACCCGGGCACTGACCCGGCTCACGATCGGGATTGATGACACCGATTCAAAAGAAGGGGGAGCGACCTTTGCCCTCGCACTCGCCCTGTTCCAGCATATGAGCAGGATGGAGGGGATTCTTCCCATCACCCACCAGGTCGCAATGCTCTACCCGGAAATCTCGGAAAAAACCGGTGGCAATTCGTGCAGTTTTGTCCAGGTCGCTGCAGAACCGGATCTTCTCTCTGGTTTACCGGAAAAGATCTTCAAATTTGTCGCCGATGAAGCGCATTCTGCGGAATGGGGTGTTGCCATTAAAAGCGGCCTTTCGATATCCCCGCAATTACGAAAATTTGCACAGGAGGCCCGGAAAGGGGTTGTCAGGAAAGAGACGGCCGAAACCCTCGCAAGGAAAAATGGAATTCTGGTACAGGGGGGCCGGGGGGTTATCGGCGCAGTAGCAGCGGTTTCCCTTGCGGATCTGCCGACAGACATCCTCCTGGATATCCGCGAGGATATCTCTTCATAACCGGAAATATCCGGTCCGCGAATAAACGGCATGGCATTCATCAGATTATACCAGCCCGTGATTTACCCCGCCGGGGGCACATTCGTACCGGCGAACCGGATTGGACCGGCGAACAGTTTCCCCGGAAAATAGGTTAATTTCGGAGACAGTCAGCTATCGGGCGGATCTCTAAGTAAAGGGCAGATAAATCCGTGGAAATCTGCCCGGGATTTCATCCGAAAATGGATCCGTACCTGCACAGCCCTCATCCCGGGCGTTTTTCCAGAACCATTCTATGAATTATCAGTTCTGCCCCGTAACGGAACGTTGTACGTCCTGGATTTCACGTGCAGCAGAAATCAGATCAGACATTTCACAGATGGCAGGATTATGCAGGCATCCTCAAAACTTCTGAAGAAGTTTTCAATACACATAATTAAATTGAGCACAAACAATTAACAGATACCCGAAGGAAAGGAGTGCCAGGATTCCCATGATATCCCGCCAAATTTTACGTGACACCTTTTTATCAATCGCGGCGCTTATGATCCTTCTCATTATTGCCGCAGCACCGGCCGGTGCTGCCAGCGACGCCACACTTTCACCATCATGGAATTACCCGGTCGGAAGTGAAATTACCTGCATAGCCGCTTCATCGGACGGATTATATTTTGCAATAGGTGCATCGGACCATACAGTTTACTACTTCAACCGTGGAGGTACGCTGCTCTGGAATTATGTAACCGGGGATGTGGTAAACAGTGTTTCGATCTCCGGTGACGGGAAATACATCGCAGCGGGATCCAATGACGGAAAAGTCTACTACTTCTCCCGGGACAAGCGGTTTATCTGGAGCCAGCAGCTTACAGACGCCGTAACATCCGTTTCCATCAGCAATGACGGTCTGTACCTGGCAGCCGGATCAAATGATAAAACAATCCGGTATTTTTTGCAGGACGGATCATCAGTCTGGAAGTTTACAACCGAATCTGCGGTTAATTCAGTTGCCCTTTCATCCGATGGAAAGTATGTTGTTGCCGGAGGGAATGAAAAGACCATCTATTACATAGGGAGTGATGGGACTGCACTCTGGACATATGCAACAAAGGCCGACCTCGTAACGAATGTTGCAATCTCAAAAGACGGCCAGTCAGTAGCAGCTTCGGCGGGAGATTACAATATCTATTATCTCACGGGAAAAGGCAGGATTGTCTGGAATTATGATCTGAAATCCATTATAAACAGCATCTCCCTTTCCAAAGACGGCCAGTACGTTGCTGCAGGAACCATCGACCAGCAGGTATATCTTCTGAACCGGGAAGGGAAACCGGTATGGAACTACGATGCAGGGAACACCGTGAAATCAGTCGCCCTGTCGGATGACGGGAAATACCTGATTGCAGGGTCGCAGGGAAACAAAATTTTTTCTTTTGCGAATAACGGGACACCCATGTGGAGTTTTACCTCGGGAGGTCCTATCGGGAAAGTCGCGATCTCCGGTGATGGGCAATACGTTATGGGATCAACTCTTGCGGGCATATTATACCAGTTCAACAACCTTGCAACACCCCAGGTACCTACGCTCGCACCCCAGGATATAGCCGGTAGGGCACTTCCCCAGGTAACCGGGATAGTGACAAAGTCACCGACCCCGGTTATTGCAGGAGCGGTCGTTCTCATCATAATCATTGTTGCAGGGGGAGCATTCTTCCTTATCAGGAGATCCAGGAAAAAGCATCCTGCACAAAGTGATCCTGATGTCCCCGCCTATCCCAAAGTGCTTCTCCCCATAGAGAAGATTCCCCTGGAATGGTGGGAAGAGCAGATTCCAGCGGGCTCCGGAATCCAGGCGGCGACGATGGACCGGATCATGGAAATTGCCCACGAGATAGCACGGGAAGGCAGGGAAGGAAAACATATCGGTACCTCCTTTATTGTCGGGGATGTCGGGGATGTCATGAGCAAATCCAGCCAGCTTATCAAGAACCCGGTGGAAGGGCACTCCCGTGAAGACCGGGACATAACCAAACCCGAGCAGAAGGGATATATCAAGGAAATGGCCCAGCTGGACGGGGCATTTGTAATCAGCGGCGATGGCCTTATAGAGGCGGTGGGAAGGAGAATAACCGTGGATACGAGCAACGTCCATCTTCCTGACGGATACGGTACCCGCCATTCATCCGTTGCAGGGATGACACTCGCAACCCGGGCACTTGGTGTCGTCGTCTCCCAGAGCGGCGGGAAGATTGCTATCATGAAAAAAGGAGAGATTATCAGGACCTGCGAACCCTGATCCCTTCTGGGGGAAATTCCTTTTTTCCACGTGGTGATGAACTGTCCACGTACCCGCAGCAATTCGCAGTTCACCCAAAGCGGGTTTGCCAAAATCGATCTCCCCGCAGATTCCCGCTGCCTTTTCTAAAAAAAACGCTCAGCTTCCCCACTGTTTCCGGCAAAGGTTATATACGACATCTCCCAGAATAGCTGTGTGAAGACTTATGAGGGAGAAGATCCGGGTTCCCAGAAAAGCATATGATGAACTCATGGCACTGAACCGTGAGATCCATTTCACTTCCAATCATTTGGAAATCATCAAGAAAGCAGATGACCGGAATTACAACGCTGCCGCGGAGTGGCTTAGGAATAACGAAGAAGATTTCAAAATAGGTTTTGCCTGGGGATTCGAACCGGTAGACACCGTGAGTACTGCACCGCGATCTGCCGGGAAAACCGGCAGCGATGATCTCGAACCGCGGGTCAGTAAGGGCCCGGCATCTCCTGCGAAAAAACCGACAGCCCCCCCGAAGAAATCCGGGGGATTTTTCAGCCGGCTCTTCGGGAAATAATTTTCCGGGCTTTGTTCAAACCCTGTTTTAATTACAGGTACCTGCCGTTTATTGTAAGAAACGCGGCAATGTGCGGGACGGGTTTCGAGGATTTCAGCAGAAGCCATTTTCTGTTTTTCTTTTTTCGGGCGGGACACTGCCGTTCCAGGTATTTTTCCAAAGTATTCCTCATCGCGAACTGTTTTCCCTGAAAAGAGCCAACGATCCTTCTGATCTGGCATGGCACGGACACTTTCTCCCCAAGATACCGAGATTCTCCGGAAACTGGCCCCTGAACTGAATGATCCGGTCTGTCCGGGATCCGGTCACGATTTCCATTCCATACTCCCCCCGCTCTCAAACCATTTTGCAGAAGATACGGAGGACTTTTTGAACCGTCTCCGCAGGCTTTCTCCGGACGAGATGGGATATATTGTCAGTTTAATCCTCGATGGAAGCGAGGGACTCGGATGTATCCAGCCGGAGGATGCCGATGCCCTGATCGGATTTATCGCGGAAACAGTATCCCAGGATGCAGCCCGGAAAGTCCTTGCACTGTATGAATCCGGTGGCGAGTGTTCCCCGTGAAACCATTTTCCGTACCGTTTCCTTATGGCACCTGACTCCATCGATCCGTCCTGCGACCTTACCTCCGCTTCTTCCGGGAAACGGAAAGCGGCTGTCCGGAAGATGGGAACAAGCAGACGCAGGGATGCAATCTCACTTCTCACCCGGGCACTCTCCGACAGCAACTCCGGTGTGAGACAGGAAGCCGCAACAGCGCTTGGAAAACAGGAAGACCCGGAAAGCGTGCCTGCACTCATTACCACCCTGCGTGACGAATCTGCCGAAGTCCGGCAGGCTGCACTCCGGTCGCTTATCCGGATCCATGACTCCCGGGCGGCAGTCCCTGCATCAAATCTCCTGCGGGATCCGGACTTCCGGGTCCGTATCGGGGCCGCCCGGCTTCTCGGGGTAGTGGGGAACGAAGATTCACTTGCTGCGGTCTCTGCGATGCTCTCAGATCCCCTGTCAGAAGTCCGGGAAGAGGCAGAGCGGGCACTCTCCGGGATACGACGAAGAGGCGGCAGGAGCCGGTGAGATCCCCAGATGATTTATACCGGGCACACGCAAGATCGGTTGTGAGCCGGAATGGACGCAGCTACGGAAAAGAAGTCAATCACTGAATATATCATCCAGGTTTTTTCTCTTGTACCCCAGGGAATCTACCTGGTCGTTGCATTGCTCCTGACTATTGTCGCAGTAGTGTCTGTATACGACGCGATCCTGCTCATTGCAAATCTCTTCGTAACAAAGGACTTTGCGACCGGGATCATGCAGGTCGTTTACTCCCTGCTCCTCACGATCACGGTCATCGTCCTCTTTGAGACCGTGGTTATCTACTTCAAAACAAAGCATGTGCAGGTACGGGCGCTCCTTGTCGCAGGCCTGACCGGAACGATCCGCCATGTTCTCGTTTATAATGTAGCAGACTCCACTCTCTGGGAGATGCTGGGAACAGTCGCAATCCTTGCAGTCCTGATTGCAGGAATTGTGCTTGTGAAAGACGAGACCTGATGGTGATAGCATTCCGGACGATGACCGGGCACGCAGCAGGCACACACCAGGAACCATCTGATGGTGAAAATGAAGGACATTCCGACACCGGAGATACATGCAGGAGACGGTGACAATTACCGGGATGCGGTAATTGAGGCGGAAGACCTGAGAAAGGAGTTCGGGCCGGTTTCCGCTGTGGACGGGATCAGTTTTGCCATCCGGAAAGGGGAGATCTTCGGGTTCCTTGGACCGAACGGGGCCGGTAAAACCACAACGATGAAAATGATCCAGTGCGTCTCCCCGCGGTCGGGGGGAATGCTCCGGGTCCTTGGTCTTGATCCCGAGACAAACGCCCAGGAGATCAAGGCACGGCTGGGCGTCGTTCCGCAGGAAACGAACCTGGATCCGGATTTCACGTGTTTCGGGAACCTCACGGCTTATGCCCGGTATTTCGGTATCCCCGACCGCGAGGCTCGTCTCCGGGCTGAAGAACTTCTTGATTTTGTGCACCTGCGGGAGAAACGGGACGTCTCCATCGAAAAACTCTCGGGCGGGATGAGACGGCGGCTGATCCTTGCAAGAGCGCTCGTCAACCAGCCCGATCTCCTTATTCTCGATGAGCCGACCATCGGCCTCGATCCCCAGGCACGCCACCTGATCTGGGAAAAACTGCGATCCCTCCGCCAGCTGGGAAAGACCATTGTCCTCACCACCCACTACCTTGACGAAGCTGCACGGCTCTGTAACCGGCTGGTCATTGTGGACAGCGGGAAGATCCTGGTCGAAGGAAGCCCGGAGGATCTCGTGAAGGAACGGGCCGGGGTCGAAATTATCGAAGCTGATTCTACCCCGGAAATGATAGCGATCCTTGCCGAACTGCACCTGGAGTACGAGAACCTGGGCGATGTTCTCCAGCTGACATCCGCGAACTCCCGGGAGGCAATCCGGATCCTGCTGGACCGGTGCGGACCCGGACGGGTACGGATACGGCCCGCAACCCTGGAAGACGTATTCCTGAAACTGACCGGAAGGAGGCTCCGTGAATGAGTAATCATGGCCCCGGTCTTCTTGCCCTGCCATCCCTCTCGCGGCGGGTCTTCACGGTCTGGCGCCGGAACCTGGATGTCTTTCTCAAGACCTACAAGATAAACTTCATCCCCCCGTTTCTTGAACCTCTCCTTTACCTGCTGGCGCTTGGGTTCGGGCTCGGCTACTATGTCCAGGAAGTCGACGGGGTTCCCTACATACGGTACATCGCCCCTGCGATTCTTGCGATTTCAGTTATGAACTCCTCATTTTTTGAGTGTACCTACGGGTCCTACGTCAGGATGTATTTCCAGAAGAGTTTTGATGCGATCATCGCTACGCCGCTCAGTATCGAGGAAGTGATAGCGGGAGAAATCCTCTGGGGGGCGACCCGGAGCCTCATATACGCAGCAATCATGCTCCCGGTCCTTATCGCCTTCGGGGTTGTCGCACTCCCTATCTCACTTCTGGTCCTCCCGTTTGCGTTCCTTGCCGGACTCCTCTTTGCATCGATCGCGATGTGCTTTACTGCGATTTCCCCCAGTATCGATACCCTGAATTATCCATCGTTCCTCTTCATCACGCCGATGCTTCTCTTCTCAGGTACTTTTTTCCCGCTCACACTCCTCCCCACGGGAATCCAGTATATTGCGTATACAGTCCTGCCCCTGACGCACGTTGTCGGGATCATGCGGATGCTGACGCTTCCCGCAGTTACGGGCTTTGCTCTCGTTCACCTGGCATGGATCGGGGTGCTGACGCTGGTACTTTTCATTGTTGCGATCAACCTTATGCGGCGCAGGCTGGTCGTGTGACGGGGATTTTAAGAAATACTGAAAAACAGTTCAGGATTCGTTCGCCTGCTATCCACAAAACCCGTTAAAATTCCATGCCGGAATTACCCCGGGTTCCGATCCCGCCCGGTACATTCTCCGCAGGATTATCCGCCCCTGCAAAGAGCGGCCGGAGACTCTGTATGTCGGAATCCGATCCAAACAGGATCAGATCGTCGTTTCCGTGGATCCTCATATCGTTGTCCAGGAACGAAAGCGTCGAATCACCCCGCCTCAGGGCAAAGACAACTATTCCGTATTTTTTCCGGAAATCAAGTTCCGACAGGGTCTTTTCAGCTACCATTGCGGCCGGCGCCACATGCAGGGTGTGGAACCGGAAATTACGGAATTTTTCTGTGAAATCTTCAAGAGAATTGCCGGGACTGATTCTTGCAAAGGGAAGGTAGGTGCTCCCCCGGATACGGTTCACAAACCGGTCCATATCCTCCCTGCTGACAATATATTTTGCAAGAACCCTTGCAAATACTTCAACGGATGTCCCGAACTCCTCAGGAACCACCTCATCGGCACCCAGTTCCAGGATCCGTTTTACATCACGTACATACCGCGTCCTGACAAGGATAAATGCAGAGGGGGACTTTTCCCGTGCTGCATGAACTATCTGGGGGATCGCGTCCTGCCCGGATACCGCTATGACGACAGCACGGGCTTTTTCGATACCTGCATGAACGAGGACTTCTTCGTACGTGCCATCCCCGAAGAAGAACCGGTGGCCGGGATCCTCTTTTTGTCCCGTGCGGATTATTTCCGGGTCCATATCAATGACCGCATAGGGAATCCCGGCAATGAAAGCCGCGTGTGCCGCGGATTTCCCGGTCATCCCGTACCCGATAACAATAATATGATCGGTGAGATCCTGTTCCTGCTTTTCCGGTTGTTCTTCCCGGGAACCGATTTCCACAATACGCCTCGGGGCAACCCTGCTGATAAAATTCGTTACGGCCGGAGCGCTGTTCATGACAAACGGCGTCATTGCCATTGTGATGATCGCAGCGGCAAGGAAATACTGGTACGGACCGTCCGGTACAAGACCCAGGTCAAGCCCGGATTTTGCAAGGACAAAGGAGAACTCACCAATCTGGGCCAGCGCAAGACCGGTGAATATCGAGACCCGAAGCGGGAGGCCGAGAACAGCAGTCGAGAGCCAGCCGGTCAATATCTTGACGAAGAGAATCACGAGGACAATGGAAATGATAATCGTATAGTGGGTTAAAAGGACGCTCGTATCGAGAAGCATCCCGATTGACATGAAAAAAATTGCCGCAAAGATGTCCCGCAGGGGGATGATATTGCTCATGGCATCGATGCTGAACTCCGACTCCCCGATGATCAGCCCGGCTACGAACGCTCCCAGGGAATAGGAGAGACCAGCTTCGTACGTGAGCCAGGCTACGGCAAAACAGATCCCGGCGATTGTAAAGAAAAAGAGTTCGCGGTTCCGGTACTTTGCCACCCGGTACAGGAGGGCAGGCACAATCCAACCCGCCGATACGACAAGAATCGCGAGAATGGTAATAACCTTGGACACTGCGAGGGGGAGAGAATTCACGGAGGTAGTGCTGGTCCCAAGGAGAAGCGGGGCAACGAGGATCATCGGGATGATCGCAAGGTCCTGGAAGATCAGGATCCCGAGGAGCGTCCTTCCGGATACTGTTTCGACCTCGCCCCGTTCCTGGAGGACCTTCATCACAATCGCGGTACTTGAGAGGGATATGAGAAATCCGAAAAAGACCGCTTCCGGGAAGCGGAGCCCGTTCAGGCTCATTACGAATGCAGCGACTGCAATTGTTGTGCAGACCTGGATTGCGCCCCCGACAA
>JBDKRP010000074.1:0-3456 GCA_039683275.1 Methanoregulaceae archaeon
GCTCACGGATGCCGGGAATGCCGAGCGGTTCCTTGCCCGGAACGGGGATATCGTCCGGTACTGTGCGGCATTCAATGCCTGGTTCATCTGGAACGGGAGCGTCTGGAAACGGGACGATGCAGGAACGATGCTCCTCCTTGCAACCGATGTGGCTCGGCGAATCCATGAGGAAGCAGCTGCGGCAGGAACACAGGAGGCGGCCCGGGCCCTTTCCCGCTGGGCGATAACCTCCGAGAGCCTACACGCGAGGAAAGCGATGATCGAATCGCTGGCACCGCACGTCCCGGTGACCCCCGCCGAGTTCGACACATCCCCCTTCCTCCTCAACTGCCGGAACGGGACCCTGGACCTTGCGACGATGGAATTCCGGGAGCACCGGAAGGAGGAGATGCTGACCCGGATGGCGGCAACCGGTTACGATCCTTTGGCAGCCTGCCCTGCCTGGCTCTCGCACCTGGACCTGATCTTCGGGAGCGACGCCGATTACGTCCTCGGCTTTCAGGCAATGTGCGGGTACACCCTCACGGGAACGAATCCCCAGCAGGTGATGTTCATCCTGTACGGCAGGGGCAGGAACGGGAAATCGAAGACGATAGAAGTCCTTGCAAAGATCCTGGACGGTTATGCCGTGAATATTGCCGCGGAATCCCTGATGGTCCAGAGAAACGAGCGGGCGCGCTCAGACCTTGCACGCCTCGCAGGGTGCCGGATGGCGACCGCCGGTGAAGGGGAGGACGGGGCACGGCTCGCAGAGTCCATCGTGAAGCAGCTGACCGGTGAATATTCGATCACGGTCCGCAGGCTGTACGAAAACGAGTTCGAGTTTGCGCCGACCGCAAAGATCTGGCTGACCACGAACCATGCGCCGGTCATCCGGGGCACGGACGACGGCATCTGGCGCAGGATCTGGATGGTCCCTTTCAGCGTCCAGATCCCGGAGGAGAAATGCGATCCTGATATTGCAGCAAAACTCCTGACGGAATCCTCCGGGATCCTGAACTGGTGCCTGGAGGGGCTCTCGCGGATACGGGAGAACGGGAACCGGCTCGTCCAGCCAAAGAAAGTCTCCCTCGCTACGGCACATCTCCGGACCGTGAGCGATACGGTGGGGCTGTTTCTTGCGAGTGCATGTATCCTCGAACCTGGTTCGCGTATGAGCCGCTCGGGCCTCAACGAGGTATTTGAGAAATGGTGCGAGGAAGAAGGAATCCGCCAGAAAATATCCAGAAGAAAACTCTTCACCACCCTGCGGGAGCGGGGGGTGACCGATGGGGGGAAATCCGGCCTTGACCGGTTCTGGTCCGGTATCAGGCTGAAATATGAAGATGAACGGATCGCTGACGAACAGGCGGCATCTGGCCAGAGTACACTCCTCGGATTATGATCAGGTATAAGGTACGGGCCGGGTGCGTCCGGACACGAAGGGCACGAAACCACCGGTTTCCGGGATCTCTCCTAAGAAAAAAAGAGAAGAAGAAGATCCCGGAAAATGCGAATTTTGTGCCCTCGTGCCCGGGAAAAGGGTGTGAATTCATACCGGGATTCAAAGCGGGGAGATAGTAAAAATCCCCAATACATTTCTGTTACCCGTGTCCGGCCGGAAAAACATTTTTGAAGATCTACTGTTTCAGCCCCTGAATCCAGGGAGGGTTTACGAGAGGGAAAACCTGTCCGGTTCACCAGGTTGTATCCATCATCCGTTTGCGTGCAGGATACTATCGCCCGGAATCGACAACCAAAACAACAACCGAATCGACAACCCGGTTACACCGTCACGTACCGGGTCGCACGGCCTTTTCCCTCGACCCGGACCAGGTTCTGTTCAGCCATCTGCCCCGAGCTCCTTCCCGGACATTTTGCAGATGCGAAGGGGCACCGGCCGTTTTGCATATTCCTGTTGAACGAAGGGGCCCTCTCTTTTTCCAACCGCCTCTTCCGGAAAAACCGACCCATTCAGTCACGGCTAAGCTCAGTCACGGCTAAGCTCCTTCCGGCAGACATATGATTGCCTGACCGCGGCAGGCACAGGAGTGTGCCTCATATGGCAGATTTCGTACAGAAAACCGAGACAAAAACTGCAACCCGGGAGCTTACGGCTCCCCTGGAAGACGTGACCGGTTTCACCGGGATCGTCGAGAACGTACTTACGAACAATCCATTCAGCTGCATTGCATACATGAGCGCAGGCGCCAATCACCCGCCCGTAGAAAAGACGAGGGAGAGTTACACGGCCCGCATCGTGTATGAGGGTGCCGATGGGAAAACTCGGGGGACCATCACCATCCAGGCCCCGACCGTTGCCGCATTCAACGCGATAGCGGACCGGACCCTTGCAGAGACCAGGAATGCAACCGATATGGGCGGTGCCGGGCACCGGGACACCGAGAACGAGAAATTCTCTGCGAACCTGAAGTGCCACGACCAGAACGGCGAACTCTACAACGTGGTTTTCAGCCGGGATACCGTGCGCCTGAACTCCTACTCGGACGATGCCATTAAGACAAAAGTCGAGACCTGGGCAGACAGCATAGCGGCGCTCGGGTAACGGGGGGATCCAGATGGTAGACAATGAAGTACTGATCGTCGGCATCTTTGTAGCGGCCGGCGTTCTGTCCTATATCGTCATCCCGGGTCTCCTCGTCATGTGGGACCGGGTCCTTGACCACATGGGAAAGACCGGGAGGGGCGGCGAAGAGAAGAAGTGAGTCCTGTCCGGGACATACCCTCCGGGAGTCAGGGGAAACCCCGGCTCCCGTTTTCCTGTACCCGGGTCGTTTCCCGGTCCCTGCCGGATATGCAGGGCATCCCCTGACAGGAACCCCCGCCCATTCCGTTTCCCGGTTCGCGGGTATTATATCCCCTTCCGTTCAAGGATAGAGTAATACCTCTCCGGATGGCGGAGGAACCGGAATGACAGCCGCACGATCCCCAATGGCACCCCTAAAAAAACTCGTCCTGTTCATGGTAATTTTATCAGTAACCGGGAGTATCCTTTCCGGTGCCTCGTATGCTCTCTTTGATCTCCCGGCACGGCATGCCATGCAGGGTCCGGCAAACACCGGAAGTACCGTGTGTTCGATGGACGATTGCATGAAAGAGTGCAATGCCACGGCAAATACCGGTAACGAGGTCACCCGGAACGGGTATTGCACCGGCTATTGCAGGGCCCTCGTCAACCGGAGCGAAATGAGGGGACTCTGCTCCGGGTAGGGATGGCACCGGTCGGTTCTGAAGATCCGGAAACCGGTCCCTGGCAATTCCGGATGACACGGATCAAGAGCATGGCTCCGGAAAAACCCGGCAGGGACACCGGTTCCGGGGCCCTCGGAAAACACCGGATGATTTGTACCGGGTCACGATTGTTCAGGACAGATCCCTCCTCTTTTCATAACATTCAGGAGTTCCCGGGGAGAACACCGGATCATGCAGCCCGATGCCGCAGAACTGAAAGAATGC
>JBDKRP010000075.1:0-23119 GCA_039683275.1 Methanoregulaceae archaeon
GATAACCTTCACCAGTACGTAAGGGTGGTGGAACTATGGCAATAGGAGAACTCATCGGGGGGGCTGTGGGAATTCTCCTCCTAGTCATCGTTGCCTATGTTCTTGTGGGAGCGACCCTGAGTACAGCAGAAATTGTATCTTCCGCTCAGCAGGATCTCACGCAAAGTCAGATAACTCGACTCCATACAGAGATAAGAGTTTCCGACGTTAAAATAGATTATACTAATCCCGATTGGATCGTTCACTTCAATATAACAAATACCGGTAGTGAAACCGTAAAATCCCTTGATAACATGGATGTATTCATCCTTACTACAAATACTACCCCTGAAACATCACCGGATCGCTATTACTTTGGGGATGGATCGTACCCTACATGGAATGTTACCGGGCATTCCCCGGATTACATCCATCCCGGCCAACTGGATCCCGGTGAGACATTCTCTGCATTTGCAATAGTGCCTCACCCTGAGGAGGAGCGGCCCGGTTGGATCGAAGTCGTTACCGGAAATGGGGCATACAGTTCGGCATATATCTGAATGAAACAGAGGTATCACACATGGCAGGATCACTCGGGGATATACTGGGCGGGGAAGACCGCAAGATCATATCGACCGGAAACTCCGAACTCGATAAGAAGATCGCAGACGGCCTTCCCCTGGAATCACTCACGCTGATCGAGGGCGAGAACGATACGGGTAAGAGTGTCCTTACCCAGCAGATAGTCTGGGGTGCAATGAAACAGGGCCTTACAGTTGACCTGTTTACCACAGAAAACACCAGCAAGAGTTTCATCAAGCAGATGGAATCGATGAGCCTTGACATATCCGACTATTTCGCCTGGGGATACCTGCGGGTCTATCCCCTTCACGTTGTCGGGTTTGAATGGTCAAAAAAAGAGATGGAGGGAATCCTGCAGCGTCTCATTGTCAATATCCAGGCCAGCAAAGCACAGGTTGCGGTTGTTGATTCCCTCACCCTGTTCACGGAGTACGCCGAAACTGACCTGATCCTCACGTTCTTTACGAATTGCAAGACACTTGTGGATCATGGAAAGACGGTCCTTGTTACACTCCATACCTATGCGTTTGAGGAAGACACCCTGATCCGGATACGGTCAATCTGCGACGCTCACCTGAACATGAAGAAAGCTCTCGTCGGGGACAAATACGTCATGGTCATGGAAGTTATCAAAGTACGTGGCGCAAGAAAAACAACCGGTAATGTGGTCAGTTTCGAAGTTCATCCGGGATACGGCATGAAGATCATCCCGATGAGCTTTGCCAAGGTGTAACTGCCGTGTCCTCTCTTGCAATTGCCGCAAAACTTCCGTTCCAGGCAGAAGTGATTGATGAGGGTGTCGACCTCTATGCCGACATTGAGTCAAGCGCACTCTACCGGATGCTGCCGGCAAATGCAAAAGAGTACGTAATGAAATGCCCCCACCTTCTTGAATACCTGCATATTTTTCCGGTGAATACCTACGGAATTCCCCTTTTTCTGTCGGAACTGAAGAAAGAGCTCCGGACAATGCAGAGCCCGAACATCATCTACCCGGTAAGTGAGACAACGTTCGTCCACATCCTTGCCGACCCCAACGATGTGCGGGCTTACTATATACCTATCGAACCTTCATTCCTGCACAGTGTGAGCGAACTTACCCCGTGTATTGAACACCGGCTCATCGACCTTATCGATGCTCTGGATTACGACCCGGTTACCGATAAAGAGCGTGCTGAAGTAATCACCAAGATGCTTGCCAAGGTTGCGGTAATAAAATCAAAAGTCAGCGCATCTGAAATCTTCAGTGAAGAGAATGCGAAAAACAAGAGTGCCAAGACAAAACTCGTGGAATTTCTCAATAAGGACCTGACTGCAAAGGGCATGAAGATGCCCTCCTTATCTGGAGTAAAGGTCCAAAAAACGCTGGACGGAAGAATAATCCTCTCAGAACCTGAGTACCGGGCTCTGGAATACCTCCTTATCCGGGACAAAATTGATCTCGGCGTCTTGAAACCATTCCTTAGCGACACCAATATCGAAGATATTTCCTGCGACGGGGTCGGGCCGATCTTCATTGAACATAAGGTATTCAAAGGGCTGAAATCAGTTATTGAATTCAAGGATTCCAAGGAACTCGACAAATTTGTGATCAAACTTGCCGAGCGGATAAAAAAACCGATCACGTACCGGAGTCCTCTTATCGATGCCACGCTCCCGGACGGCTCGCGTATCAACATTGTGTACGGTACCGATGTATCCCGGCACGGCAGTAATTTCACCATCCGTAAAGTGAATGAGGTCCCCCTCAGCATCCTGAATGTTATTGAGAGCGGGGGTTGTGATTATCTCGTCGCCGCGTACCTGTGGATCTGTCTTGAGTACGGGATGTCGCTCTTTGTCAGCGGGGAAACTGCAAGCGGAAAAACGACGACCCTCAATGCAATCACGACATTCCTCCCTCCTGAGAACAAGATCGTAACGATAGAAGACACCCCGGAACTGACTGTTCCGCACCGGAACTGGGTCCGGGAAGTTGCGAGCGCAAAAGGAAAAATGGAAGGGACGGGCGACGGGGTTACGATGTTCGATCTTCTGAAGGCAGCCCTTCGTCAGAGACCAAACCAGATTCTTGTGGGAGAAATCCGAGGTGTTGAAGGAAGCGTTGCATTTGGTGCGATGCAGACCGGCCACCCGGTTATGAGCACGTTCCACGCGGCATCCGTCGAGAAACTGATCCAGCGTCTCTGCGGAGATCCCATCAATATCCCCAAGACCTATGTGGATAACTTAAATCTCGTCATTATCCAGAGCGCAGTGAAGCGTCCGAGCGGGGAAACCGTGCGGCGGATGATCAGCGTCAACGAACTTGTGGGATATAATCCTGAGACCCAGGGATTCACGTTCGTTGAAATGTTCGGGTGGGAACCGGTAACGGATACTTTTACCTGGTCCGGGAGAGGCAGTTCGTATCTCCTGGAAAACAGGATCGCCACCTTACTGGGTATGCCGGAGAACAAGAAATCAGAGATTTACCTGGAAGTTGAGAAACGCGCAAAAATCCTCGAACGGCTTCATAAAGCGGGGTATGTCAAATTCTGGGATCTCTTCAGCATGATCACGAAAGTCAAAAAACAGGGCCTCTTAAAGATAGGGGTATGAAATGTTCAAAGATCTTCTGGACAAGATACGGGCGAAGAACAAGGGAACACTCCCCTTAGAAGATCAGGTACGCGGACTCCTGCGGGCTCTTGGGAAAGTGCAGGAGGACAAGAAGATGGGGTCGGACCTTCTTTTCATGGTCACGTATATGGACTCCCTTGCAATATCCCACGCGACGCGACCGGAAATCTTTGCGTATGGTGCGGAACGATCGGAGTATGTCTCATCAAAGTATATAAAAAAGGTCGATACGTTCGTCAAGCGGTGGAATTATAGTTATGCCGAAGCGCTCTCTATCGTAGCCGAACGGACAAAGAATGAGATCCTGCAGAACATGCTCAACCGGTTCTCTAACTCGATTGAGTCGGGGGTTCCGGATGAAGATTTCCTGAATTCGGAACTTTTCCAGGTCAGGAGTGTGTACCGCAGCCAGATCGAGCAGGGATTCGAGCTCCTGAAAAAATGGGGAGATGCGTACATTGCGATGCTCCTGTCATCAACGGTCATTGCAGTCACCCTCATGATCTCAATTGCGATCTACTCCCCGGAAGGAATTGATGCAACCCTGAACATGGCCTACATGATTGTCCTTGCAGTCAGTGTTTTCGGGGTAACCCTGATGTACCGGTCCGTTCCGTACGATGAGAAAACCCATGGGCTGAAGGAATGGCGATCCAAGGAGCAGATCACCATCATGCGGATGGAACGGATCATGGTCCCGGTTGCAGTTGTTGCAGCGCTTGCTCTTTTCATCAGCGGGGTCAACCGGGGTTTCATCTTTCTTATCGTCGGGATTATTCTGCTTCCCCTGGGGATAATCGGTTTTATCGATGATAGTAATATTACCAGCCGCGACGCAGATTTTTCGATGTTTATCCGGAGTTTCGGGGCAGTGATGGGTGGACAGAGCACTACTTCAGTGTATGCCCTTGCAAAAGTGGACCGGAAGTCACTTCGGCAGCTGGAACCCCTGATAAATTCTGTATATACCAAATTGAACCTGGGTCTTGATGAGAAAACCGTCTGGGATCGTTTTATTGGAGAGACGGGAAGCAATCTCATTTACAAATATCTCAACATCTTCCGTGACACGGTTACTTTGGGTGGCCCGCCAGAACCCATTGGAAAAATTGTGGGGTCCTCAATGCTGGAAATGGTCCTTCTCCGGGATAAGAAGGATATGCTTGCAAAGAGTTTCATCGTCCTCCTGATACCAATGCATGTTGCCATGGCTGCAATTTTCGTTGCACTTTTTGAGATCATGGTTGTCCTGACGGATTCTGTCGGTTCGATGATGAAGCAGTTCCAGTCAGTTGCCGCATCCACCAGCGCTTCAGGAGGAGTCAGCCTCAGTTCCGTCATGGGCGGCGGAGGTATGCTGAATATGTTTGTGAACTTCCCGAAGGATGCCATGAACACCTATGTCGTGATTATCCTTACCATTACCACGGCATCCAATGTCCTTGCGGCAAGAATTGTAGGTGGAGGAGATCGGTATATGTATTACTTTTACGCAGCACTATTCTGTATTCTGACCGGGATTGTATTCATAGCTGTTCCACCTGCGGTAAATATATTCTTCAGTCCTCAAAACTTAGTAGGAGCTGGAGCGGGAATGACCAGTGTTGCGACAGGGGGAACATAAACCATGAAAGATAATGTGCGACGTGCGCTGATTTTCCTTGTGACAGTCGGAGCCGGAAGTATTTTCATATTTGTAGATCTTCCCCTCATTTTCATGCTCCCGCTCCTCGTATTGATTGGGATAGTCCTCCTGATCCTGATGGGATCCCTCTCGGTCGCTGAAATTTCCCAGGGATTCCGTGCGATTCCCCAGCGAATCCGTGGCGGAAAAGGAAAAGTCCCGTCAAAAAGTGCTGGAAAAGAGACCCCCAAACAAAAAAAGACGCCTGCTGTCGAAAAGAAGGGCCGGTTTTCTGCCGTATTCGGATCTCTTACCCAGGGGCTGAAAAAGATCAAGGTTCCCGCCATCACAAAAAATGCGCAGGATAAGAAAACCAAAGAGATCAATCAGAAACTGGATGCAACCCTCAAACCCGAAAAGCAATCGAAAAAAGGTACTGAATCCGGTAATGCCGCGGGGGGTGCAGCAGCTGCTGCCGGGGGATCCGGGGAAAGTGCCGATGATGAAGATCCCTTCCTCTCCCTGACCGGTGAAGACTTCGAGGCAGGTCTTCTCGATGAACTGGATGATGAGGACGATTCCCCCGGGTTGTCAGCAGGTCTTGCAGCTACCGATCTTCCTGAGCCCCCTGAAGACGTAAGTGAAGAGACCGGAGAGACCCCGGGAGAACTTCCTGAAGAGGGTGTGGACATTGGCGAACTGGAGGGTGTAGATGCGATTGATGACGAACTCTCCAGTCTTGATGAGATAGATCTCGATGCAATGGAACTGGACGACGAGGAGGAGTCAGTTCGTCCCCAGAAAACCGCCAAAAAGGCCGCGGAAAAACCTGCCGAACCATCTGCTGCCCCGGAACAGAAAAAAGTTGAGGGAAACATCGGTTTTGATAACGCGATGATGCAGGAACAGATCCCGGAACAGATCGATGTTGCGTCAATGGCAGGGCCAGCCGGGAGCGATGACGACATGCTCAGTCTCCTCGCTGCTGAAGCAAAGATCGCAAGGAAGCAGGACAATGACAGTCTTCTGCGGGATCTTAAGGATTTCAGGGCTCCCGCCCAGGATATCGAAAACGAACTTCAGGATGTAATGAATCTGCTCGGAGCGAAGACGGGAAAGAAAGATCCCGGGAAGACTGCAGTTGCCAAAGAGATTGTTTCAGGTGATGAATGAACCCTGTTTTTATCAGATTGATCCGGGACCTTCCAGAGCGTGATACCCTATGACCACAAAAACCGTACCTGCCAAGATAGAACACGAGGGTGCCTGGGTAGTAGTCCAGATAGGAATACGAGAGGATGGAATGGAGATCCCGGCTCCCCTGAATGTCGATATCCCTTACAAGAAGATCCAGGATCTCGAAGAGCGCAAGAACGAACTTGTAGTCACGACAAGTGGAGGGTCCTCGATTGTTGTCCGGATACGGTCGGTCGAGAAGGTTCTTGCTGTCCTGAAGCGGCTGGTTCTGGCCTCATGCATAGCCTACCGTCTTGCAGCGTATTTTATGTCTCCGGCAATACGTGGTGGCGTATTGATCACCGATGCCCAATGGGAAAAAGGATCGATAGCGGTTGTAAAGACCGGGATATGGTTTGTCAGTAAAGATCACCAGATCTCCATCCCCCTGGCACATGTCACGAATATCGAGCTGTCCAAGAGAGAGATCCAGGGAAAGAATCTTGATGTCGTTATGATCGATTACCTGGAGAACGGCTCCGTCGTATCAAGCCTGGTTCTCTGCCCGCTCTCCACCCTCCAGCTTCTCCTCAACTTCCTGAAAGACGCAACGAAAGGAATAGAAATGAAAGGGGACGAACTTGACCCCGTTGCGCAACAGGTTGCGATGCTGGTTTACAGCGGCATGGATTCCCATGGAATCGAGAATATGCTCAGTATCCAGCACAAGCAACTCGATTCCATTTATGACCGGCTTCTTGAACTCGATATTGCAGAAGTTGCTATGATGCGAAGGGAAATCCAGCTGACCCCAAAAGGGGTAAAGTTTATCTCAGACGCCACAAAATCGCAAATAAAATAAATATCTGCCCTTTTTTCAACGCATCAGATTTTTATATTGCTATTGCCCACTATAACAATGATGCGTGATGGGAAAAATCCTGATTGTTGATGACACACTTTTTATGCGCACCCTGCTCAAGAATATTCTCGTCGGCGGTGGACACCAGGTTGTCGGCGAGGCAGGGGATGGAGAAGAAGCTGTCGGGAAATACAAGGAGCTAAAACCGGACCTTGTCACGATGGATGTCGTAATGCCGAAGATGAATGGCATTGAAGCCCTGAAAGCGATCAAACAGCTGGATGCCGGAGCCCGGGTTGTCATGTGTACCGCAGTCGGCCAGGAACAGATGGTGAAACTCGCCATCAAGAGCGGCGCGAAAGGGTATATCGTGAAACCATTCCAGGCACCGAAAGTACTTGAGGAAGTTAAAAACGTTCTCGCTGCACCAGCATGATCCGGGTTCTTATTATTGATGATTCGGTATTCATCCGTACCGTAGTACGGGATATGTTATCGAAGGATCCGGAGATTGAGATTGTCGGAACTGCGCCGGATGGTATCGAAGGGCTCAAAAAAATCGAAGAGCTCCGTCCGGATGTAGTTACACTTGACATCGAGATGCCAAAGAAGAACGGGATAGAGGTTCTTGAGGATCTCAGAAGACTCGGCGGGAAACGCCCCCGGGTCCTGATGCTTTCGACACTTACCGCAAAAGGAGCCGAGATAACAACCACTGCAATACGGCTTGGTGCGGATGATTTCATGCTCAAGCCCCGCGATATACCTCATGTGCGGGAAATAAACGACGATCTGGTCAGTAAAGTCCATCACCTGATAACCCTGCCGGAGCCTGTAATAAAGCGGGTTCCCCAGCCTGCTACGACACCGCCGGATGAAAGTGTCGGCCGCCTGGTTCTCATCGGCTCTTCTGCAGGCGGACCCCAGATGCTGGACGACCTGCTCGCGGAATTCCCTGCAGATTTACCGGCAGCAGTGGTCGTTACCCAGCATATGCCGGTCGGCTTTACGGCTCCTCTTGCGGAGCGGTTCAACCGGATCTGCCCGCTCACCGTGAAAGAAACAGAGAACGGGGATCTTCTCGAAAACGGAAAACTCCTGGTATCAAAAGCCGGCTATCATACAATCATTACCCATTACACGCTGAAAAACGGGAAGAAAACCGGAAAAATTATTCATTCCGGTGCTCCGCCGCTTCACGGGGTCAGGCCTGCTGTTGATAAAACGTTCTTCTCAGGAGCCCAGGTATTCGGGAAGAATGTCGTTTCCGTTATCCTGAGTGGAATGGGCAACGATGCCGGAGAAGGAGCTGCAGCAATAAAAGCTGCTGGCGGAACGAGTATTATCTGCCGCGAAGAAGACTGTCTTGTGTACGGGATGGCACGATCTGCAATCACTCATAATGCCGTTGACCAGGTCGTACCTCTGAAAAATATCATGCGGGAGATTGTAAAGGCCGTTTCAAAGATGGAGGACACCAATGTCTGAGTTTGAGCAGTATCGCGGGCTTTTTGTGGCAGAATCACGGGAAAATCACGAAAATGTTGTGAAAAACCTCCTTATCCTTGAGAAAGGACGTGACGAGGATGCAATCAACGAGCTCTTCCGATCTGCCCATACCCTGAAGGGAGCTTCGGCTTCCATGGGTTTTGCCGACATGGAACGGCTCTGCCATGCCATGGAAGATGTTTTCCAGCTTGTCCGGAATGGGACTGACGTAACAAAATCCCTGAGCGATCTCCTCCTTTCCTGCACGGACATGGTTGAGGAGATGCTGGATGATATCGAAGGCGGCGGGGATGGATCCGGAAAAAACCCGGAACCTCTCATCGCTGAGCTGCATAAGATATCCTCCGGAGGAGTTCCCGCAGCCAAGGAAAAGAAAGAGTCCGGCGCAGAACCCCCCGGGGTAACCCCTGCTTCGAAAGAACCAACCCTGGAAATTCCTGACGATGGAAGCGGATTGCCCAGGTTCCGCATCCGGATAAAAGTTGCCGATACCTGCATGATGAAGGACGTCCGGGCGATGATCGTTATCTCCCAGTTGGACGGCCTCGGAAAAATCCTCTCGGTTACTCCCTCGCGGGAAGATATAGATGAAGGAAAGTTCGAAGGAACGGCGGACCTGGTAATAGAAAGCGATTATACGCAGGACGAACTGCGGGCGGCAGCATCCGGGAGTGAGATAGAACAGGTAGACCTCACCCCCATGGGTGGTGGCGCAGAGGATTCAGACAAAGGACAAAAACCCGTCCAGAAATCCGCGGATGACCGGAAAGCCCAGCAGGACAAAAACCGGGAGATCAAAAACCTCCGCGTGGACATTGCACAACTGGACCGGATGATGAACCTTGTCGAAGATCTGGTCATCAACCGGGGACGGCTCAAGCAGATCGCTGACCGCAACAAGATCAAAGAGATGGATGAGGCGATCAATATGGTTGCCAGGTCGGTCGGCGATCTTCAGAACCTGATGATGGGGATACGGATGATCCCGCTCAACCACACATTCAACCGGCTTCCCCGGGTAGTCCGGGATACCGCCCAGTACGACGGGAAAGAGGTTGATTTTGTTATGGAAGGAGGGGAAACCGAGCTCGACCGGAGCGTCATGGACGGCCTGAATGATCCTCTCCTTCATCTTATACGCAATGCAGTAAACCACGGTATAGAGGCTCCGGATGTCCGGGAGAAGATTGGCAAACCCCGCAAAGGTCAGGTACGGCTATCGGCTCACCGGGACCGTGACAATGTCATTATCGAACTCATAGATGACGGCGCCGGGATCAACGTCGCGAAAGTGAAATCGAAAGCTATAGAGAAGGGCCTGATTACCAGGGAAGCAGCTGATGCCCTGTCCGACGATCAGGCTATCGATCTTCTCTTCCAGCCGGGATTCAGTACCGCCGACAAAATCACGGACATCAGCGGCCGCGGCGTGGGTCTTGACGTGGTCAAACGTGCGATAGAGTCCATGAAGGGATCCATCCGTGTTGAGAGCACGGTGGGAAAGGGCAGCCGGTTCGAACTTCTGCTTCCGCCCACCATGGCTATCGTTGATGTGATGATTGTCAAGATCAATGGAAAGCGCTGTGCTATCCCGATCACGAACATTGTGGAAGTTGCAAACCTGAAGAAAGATACCATTCACCACGTGGGAAAAACGGAAACAATTCTCATGCGCGACGAAGTGCTCCAGCTTTACTGGCTGGACGAAATGTTCGGGAACTCAAAAAGTGCAGATATCCTTATTGTTGTGCAGTACCAGAAGCGGAAATGCGGTCTTCCCGTGGATATTGTCGAAGGCCAGCAGGAAGTTGTTGTCAAGCCGTTAAGCAGCCTTATTGGCAGCTCCCGGGGAATCAACGGTGTCACCATCCTCGGCGATGGGGACGTGGTACCGGTACTTGATGTCAATACAATGATGTAGGCAGGTGCAGGATGAAACTCACACCGATCCAGAAAGATGCAATGCAGGAACTCGCAAATATCGGGGCGGCCCATGCAGCGACCACGCTGTCCCAGATGCTGAACAGCCAGGTCGACATGAGTGTACCCGTAGTGAATGTCGTTGACATCTCCCGGGTTTCTGATTGCCTGGGGGACGAATTTGCCGCCATGGTAGTCTTCGAACTCCAGGGCGAGATCTCCCACGGGGGATATGTCGTCTTTCACGTATCCAAGGAATCTGCACTCCGCATGACGAACACCATGCTCGGGATGACCGACATGGACCGCGAGTTGAACGAGATGGACCAGAGCGCTCTTCTCGAAGTCGGCAACATCATGGTATCCGCTTTCCTTGATGCAACCGCGGAACTGCTTGGCATTGTTATGCTTCCTTCACCTCCTGCACTTTCCATGGATATGGCTCATGCGGCCTTCGAGTCGCTGATTGCCCAACTCACCATTGAAGTGAACGAAGTCCTGCTCTTTAAGACGGAACTCACCTGCGAGGAACACAAGGTTGCCGGGAACCTTATCATGCTTCCCGAGGCGCAAACGCTCGAAGAGATCATATCCCTCCTGGAAGGATTGATGGCACCCCCCGCGTAATGCGAGTCGTGACGGCTGATGACGGACCCTGCACAGGAACCAAAGAAAGAAAATGCGGTGATGATAGGGATTGGGGAGCATTGCGTGGGGAAAAACGCGATGACCTCAATCGGGCTTGGTTCGTGTGTTGCTCTCATCCTGTACGATGACAGCCGTAAAATCGGGGCGATGGCACATGTGATGCTGCCGGACAGCGGAGGAAAAGATGACCGTCCCGGAAAATATGCAGATACGGCGATGAAACTCCTCCTTCCCGCACTCTCCCCGGATCCCTTGCATAACAGAAAGATAACCGCAAAACTCGCAGGGGGAGCTTCCATGTTCGAATATTTCGGGAAAAATCTCAACATCGGGGAACGAAACGTGGAAGCCCTGAAAAAATACCTCGCTGAAAAGAAAATCCGTATAGTTGCCGAGGATGTCGGGGGAAAAGTCGGGAGGACCGTCACCTTCCTCCCGGAGGAGGGCGGGAAAGTCCTGATCAAACGGGCGGATGGATCGTGCCACGAAATCTGATCCCCATCCTTCTCATTTCACTGGTTTTTCTGCTATCCCCTGCGGTATCGGCATCGGAAATACCGGTTCAATGGGGTACCGGGCCGGATGGGACTTTTGTAACGTTTATTGCTGAAGATACTACCTTCCGCTCTCCCCAGGTTCACGATATTATCGGTGACCCGGCGGGCGAAGTCCTTTTTGCCACTTCAGGCGGATTGGCATTTTATAACGGGAGCTGGACAATCTGGCACCCGGATCTTTCAATTGTAAACACCAGCAGGACACTCCTCCAGGATACGATCTTATCCCTGGAATATGATTCCGTGGGAAGGCTCTGGATCGGGTACGGCAATGGTATCCAGATCTGGAACGGACAGTATTTTACAACCGTCGACGATGCCCAGCTCCTCAAAGATCGCCAGATCCTGAGCCTGCAGCGCTGGAATGATACGATGTGGATCGGTACCGGGCATTCCGGTATTCACCGGTATTCTGACAGTACCGGCTGGACCTGGTACCAGCCATTTGAAGAGGGGGGCGCAAATTTCTATCAGGTCGACAGTATTGCACAGGATCCGGCAAGCAACACGCTGTTTCTCGTAACACACGGCAACGGGCCCTGGCAGATACGGGGCGATCCGTCGGGAACGGTAGAATTCGTCTCTCTTACAACTCCTTCGCAGACGTACCATTCCCTGAGCCAGGTGAAACAGGATCCTCTCGGGGGGGTATACTTTTCTGATACGAACCGGGTTGTGCATTACCAGACGGATACCGGGTTTATCCCGGTTCTTTCAGCAGAGAACCTGTCGAAACCGCTGGTTCCGGAAATAGAAGATGTCGAGACACTTCCCGATGCAGTGCTTGTGATAGCAACTGACCGGGGTATTTATTTCTGGCAGGATGGCGGCGTAATTGACCACATCTATGGATTTGCGGCTGCCGGTGCCGGTTCGGATGATATCGACACATTGTTTCTTGATTCGTCGGGAAGGCTCTGGTTTGCAGGGCAGGGTGTAATCGGGTATTATCAATCGGATCGTACAAAGCTTCCGACAATTTCTGTCGAAAGCCCTGAACCTACCATCACCTGGCAGGTCCAGACCCTGGACCAGGGTTCAGAGGAAGCATCGCCGACTGTGACGTATGGAACGTATGCCACCCGGGCAGAGCCCGCAATATCGTCAGAAAACCAAAATCCGGTCCTCGTAAGTATCGGAACATTTTTCGAAAATATCGGGATATGGTTTGGGAATCTGCTCAGCCCGAACCACGGGACGGCGTGATTGCTCTCCCCGGTCACCGGCCGGCACTCCGATAGAAAAACCAACGGGGTACTTCCGGAACAGATTCAGGGGATATGAAGCTGTTCGCGCGAAATTTGATCGATCGCATCCATAAACACTTTTCTTGCTTTCTTGGACCGGGCCGGGTCCTCGGAAGAAATGTCCTGTGCGATATATGCCAGGGGAACCAGGAAGAACCCCATTTTGGGAAAGGTAGATCGCAGGCCCAGAATTTTCGGGGCATTCTCTTCATGAGGTTCGCTCATAATCTCAAATGCCGCATCAAAGAGTTCAATTATCAGGAGCGGCATTTTCTTCGAGATTGCAAGCTTCCGGAAACTCTGGTAGGTGATCCGTTTTGTCGTGAGGAGCGAGAGCTTGAGCCCGTAATAGATTGGTTCAAGATTATCCGGGAACTGTTTCATCATCTGGTTGATAATTCCGGCTGCCCCTCCGGCATCACGCTGTTCCAGTTTCTGGAGGTATACCTCCCGGAGAAAGGTAATATCGGTATAAAACCGGGTTCCTGCAATTTCAAGGAGTTTCTCCCGCATCGCAGAATTCCCGGATTTTTTTGCTTTTTCAAGACCCAGGGCAAGGAACCACCGCTCTTCCGGGAACCAGGATAATGCAGCAAGGATCATCTGCCAGAAGGGCTTATCCAGCCAGGAAATATCTTCCAGGTTCAACTGGGGGAGAACCTGCGCGAGCGGCTGGGTTTTTGCAAGAGCTATCAGCAACTCCCGGGAAAGGAGCTCCATTTCCCCGGACCGGTCCCGTTCGGGATGCTGTTCAGCGGCAGCACTCATCGCGCGGGCAGTTTTCTGGTAACAATACGCGACTGCCATTCCCAGAAGGGCATCCATCATGGCGTACGGTTTTAAGTACGGCAGGGCATTCTCGCAATGGTTATGCTTGAGAAGCGTCAGCCCGATCATGATATTGATGCCGACGTCTGCGTTCTGCCGTTTCTTTGCACGCAGTGCACTTGAGGTTACTTTCTGGATATATGCTACGCTTGTTGCGTTTTTGCTCTCATCAAGAACCTTGAAGGTAATGCTGTCAAGAAAATCGTCATAAACCTCATCTGTTATCTCAGGAAATGACTGTTCGAGAGCGGATATTACATATCCATAGAACACGGGAAGGTTCGCATCCACTTTTGCCGTGTTACGCTCTATATACCCGAAAAAGTCATTCTTGAGAAGATTCAGCTTATTATATACGATTGCGTCCGAGAGCTTCTCGCCGCGCATGTATTAAAGTTGCAATCAATTATATTAAAGATGTGGGGGGAATCCCCGTCAGGATCCTGTTTTTTCCCGGTTACGCTGTTTCATCGGTGTAATAGTAATATTCCCCGGACGATTTCTGATCCCGGTCAAGGAATGAATCTGGTTTGTTAATCCGGGGCCGTCCGGTCTGGTCTCTCCTGAATGTGACATCCAGTTCCCGCAGGAACCGGTTCATCCCTTCGCGCATGGAGAAGGGACCGGTTGCGACACCGTTCCTGCCAGGTTCCCCGTCAAATACCAGGATCCGTTCGCTGATCATATCGATGAGATAGATGTCGTGGTCAATGACCAGAATTCCGGCTTCCCTGCCTTCGGCCTGGTGTTTGATGACCCGGGTGATCTTCACCCTCTGCTCGACATCCAGGTGGGCGCTTGGTTCGTCGAGGATGTAGAGATCTGCTTCCCGCGAGAGACAGACTGCAATTGCGACCCTCTGGAGTTCTCCGCCGCTCAGGGTTTCGACGGGTGACTGGAAGATCGGCTGGAGGGAGAGGGGCTCAATGATCTCGTGCTGGTAATAGGACGAGTCGAATTTGGTTGTACAGCTCCTGAGCAGGAACTCAACCGTTTCGGATCCGGTGGCTTTGAGGTACTGGGGCTTATAGGAGATTTTGAGGCTCTGCTCCATCGCTCCCGAGTCAGGCTTCTCTTCTCCCGCCAGGAGCTTTGCAAACGTACTCTTTCCGATTCCGTTTGCCCCGACAACCCCCAAGACTTCGCCTTTCCGGATCTCGCCGCCGCCAACGTGCAGGTGGAAATCCCCGAACCTTTTCTCCATCTCCGGGAACTCAAAGAGGGTTTCCCTTGCAGCTCCTTTCTCATGGGCGCGTTTCTCAAAGACAACCTGGGCATCCCGGAACCGGACGTTCTCTTCGTGAAGAAATCCTTCGAGATACTGGTTGATCCCGACCCGGACACCTTTCGGGCGGGTGATGATACCAAAAACTGCCGGTTTACCATATCCTACATGGACGGTGTCTGCCAGCATGTCCAGGATTGCGAGGTCGTGCTCTACGATGACGATGGGACGCGTCCCGGCGAGTTCCCGGATAAGACGGGCTCCGGCAATTCTCTGGTGGATGTCAAGGAACGGCGTGATCTCATCAAAGAAATAGAAATCAGCTTCCCTTGCAAGACATGCAGTGAGGGCGATTCTCTGGAGTTCCCCGCCACTCAGGCTTCCAATCGGATTATCCAGAACCGGTTCGAGATTAAGCGCTTTGACAAAATAATCGAGCTTTCCGCGTTCATCCGTACTTTTCAGGAGTTCCGCTGCGGTTCCCTTGAACATTTTGGGGATATAATCGATATACTGGGGTTTGACCGCAACCCGGATCTTTTTCTGCGAGATTGTCTGGAGATAATCGAAGAGCTCGGTCCCGGTATATTTCCTGAGGATCTCTTCCCAGTTAGCTTCCCGCTCGAATTCGCCAAGATTCGGTTTGAGCTGCCCGCTCAGGATCTTAATTGACGTACTTTTTCCGATACCGTTCGCGCCGAGAATACCCGTAACTTTCCCGGGAACCGGCATCGGGAGGCCGTAGAGTGCAAAACCGTTCTGCCCGTACCGGTGGGTAGGGTGCTCGAGTTCCTCGGGAAGGCTGACGATATCGATTGCATCGAACGGGCATTTCTTGATACAGATACCGCAGCCTACGCAGAGTTCCTCGGATATAATCGCTTTTCCTTCTTCCCCGATAACGATGGTCTCGTCACCGGTGCGTACTCTCGGGCAGTAGATAATGCACTCGGTGCCGCACTTCTTTGCGTGGCACCGGTCACGGTGGACAATTGCTATCCGCATGGGTCTTCACGCGTGGAGGGTGGTGAGGAGGATGGTCCAGGATATGAACCAGAATGCAAAGGTCATGAAGCCCTGGAAGAACCAGTCTTTCGCACTGAGTTTCCCTCCCCCAATCTTCAGGAGAATGAAAATATGCCGCTGGATGACGATTCCTGCGAGCATCAGGAATACTGCAAGGATTGCGTCTGCCTGTTTCCCGGTAACATCCGGAGTCCCGCCAAGGTAGTACGAGACAATTCCTACCATGATCCCGATGATACAGGCAACAGCCGTGCGCTCGATGCGCCCGACATGAGCCGCAACTTTTTCTTCATGGGTCTGCGGCTTTTTCTTCTTCTCTTCGGGTTCGGGCACAGGAATTTCGCTCGTCTTGATCGTCCCACTCATCTCGTTCCACCAGTAGTCCTATTTTTTAGTGCTGAAGCCATATGTAAGTTGGTATACTCAGGGAATTCGAAATGGCGACACAGCAGGGGATGAACGGGGTCGACGTGCGGGCAATGGTTGCCGAGCTGCAGGCTCTCCTGCCTCTCTGGGTCGATAAGGTGTACCAGTACGAAGGCCGGAGGGTAAGTATCCGGCTCAACGGGGAGGAACGCGCCCGGTACCAGCTCCTGGTCGAACCCGGGAAACGCGCCCACCTTGCTTCGGATCTCCCCGACCCACCGAAGACGCCGCCCGCATTCGCGGTAATGCTCCGGAAACACCTCTCGGGAGGAAAAGTCCTTGCAATCGGCCAGCACGGCCTGCAGCGGATCTTCTGGTTCGATGTCGGGAAGGGCGAGACGGTGTACCGGCTCATCATCGAACTCTTTGACGAAGGGAATGTCATCCTCGCAGCCGGGGATCTCCGGATCATCCGGCCCCTCTCCCTGCACCGGTTCAAGGACCGGGATATCATTCCCGATGCGACCTACACATTCTCCGGGGTTGCCTCCATCCGGCCGACCCGGGAAGAGTTCACGGCATTTCTTGCAGGGGACGACCGGGATATCGTCCGGGCCCTCGCAGTCGGGTACATGCTGGGCGGGATTTACGCTGAATATGTCTGCAGGGAGGCGGGGGTTCCGAAGGCGACCCTCGCAAAGGATGCCGATGCTGCCAAACTGCATGCCGCGTACCTGGCCCTGATCGACCGGATAGAGAACGGCCGGGAGCCGGTCATCACGAAGTCCGGGTGCCACCCGTTCCCGGTTGCCGACGAAGAAGTTATCGCAAGGTACGACCGTTTCACGGACGCCCTTGCTGCGTATTTCCCCTCCGCAGCCCCGGAGAAGCTTCCCAAGAAATTCAAGAAGGAGAAGCTTGCCAAGGAAGAGGTCATCCGCCGGCACCAGGAGGAGGCCCTGAAAAAGTTCGGGACACGGATTGCGAAATGCGAGCGGCAGGTAGCGGCGATCTACGAAAATTACACGCCGGTTGCCGAAATCATAACGACGCTCGATGCCGCGAGCAAAACCCGGTCCTGGCAGGAGATCGAATCTGTCCTGAAAGGGAACAGGAAGGGCGCCGCTGAAAAGATAACGCAGGTTTTTCCTGCCGATGCTGCGGTCGAGGTAAATTTGGGCGAGAAGGTAAAGATTTACGTCCACGAGAGCGTGGAGGCGAACGTCGCCCGTTATTACGACGAGATGAAGAAGTTCAGGAAGAAGAAAGAGGGCGCAATCGCAGCGATGCAGCGGGTGGTCCCGAAACGGCCCCCGAAGAAAGCCCAGATAACTCCGATGAAAAAGCGGTGGTACCACCGGTTCCGCTGGTTCACGACCAGTGACGGCGTCCTGGTCCTTGGGGGAAGGACTGCCGACCAGAACGAGGAACTCGTGAAGAAGTACATGGAGGGCGGGGATACGTTCCTGCACGCGGACGTTCACGGGGCAAGTGTTGTCCTCGCGAAAGGGAAGACGGAGCGGATGGACGAGGTCGCCCAGTTCACGGCCGCGTACTCGGGTGCCTGGAGAAGCGGCCATGCTGCGACCGATGTGTATGCGGTCCGGCCCGAACAGGTAACGAAAACTCCGGAACATGGGGAGTTCGTGACCAAGGGTTCGTTCATCATCCGGGGAGAACGCACGTATTACCGGAACATTTCTCTTGGGGCCACCATCGGATTACGGCTCGATAACGAAGCTGCGGTCATCGGGGGGCCGGAGACCGCAGTTGCTTCCCTGGCAAAGATCAGGATCTCACTCAGGCCCGGCCAGTTCGAACCGAACGATGTCGCAAAGAAAGTGCTCCGGATGCTCCGGGACAAGCTCTCTGAAGAGGAGGTCAAGGCACTCAAGCCGATCCTGAACACGGAAGCGGTTGCTGCATTCGTGCCCCCCGGCGGTTCCGATATCATGGAGGGTCATGAAGGCTGAAGAGTGCGAGCTCTCCCGGGGGTACGGCGAGATCCGGCTCTTTCCCGAGAACGTGGACGACCTCTGGCATCTCAGGCATCTGATCGCACCCCGGGATCTCGTCTTTGCAACGACATTCCGTGCGGTTGAAGGCGCGACCGACAAGATTCGTCCCGAAAAACTGGAGAAGAGGCCGGTCCGTCTCGGGATCCGGGTGGAGCGGGTCGAGTTCCATCCCTCTGCAGGGCGGCTCCGGATCTCCGGCCTGATCGAGCATGGATTGGATGCAGGAGCCCACCATACCCTGAACCTCGAACCGGGGTTTGAGATCTCGGTCATCAGGTTCTGGCGCCAGGTCGACCGTGACCGGATCGACCGGGCCGTGAAAGCCTCGGTCTTCGATCTCATCCATATCCTGACCATCGAGGAAGGCGAAGCGGAACTCTTCCGGCTCCGGCAGTACGGGCCGGAGAGCGTGATCGGGATAACGATGGGAAGCGGGAAAGGAGGGGATACCGATAACCGGGTTGCATTCTTTGAGAGAATTGCGGACCAGGTTGCGGAGATCACGGGGCCCCTCATAGTTGCAGGCCCAGGTTTTATCAAAGACGATTTCCTGAAATACCTGGCCTCGAAGAAGAGCCCGGTCGCAGGGAAAGCAATCCCTGTCGAGACCCGCAGGATCGGGTACGGGGCTGCGCAGGAAGTGATCGGGCTTGGTGTCACCGGGAAACTGATCGGTGACATGCAGCTTTCCCATGAAGTCCGGACGATGGACGAGCTGATGAAACGGATCGCGCAGGAAGGCCCTGCCGCATACGGCCGGGACGAAGTCCGCAAGGCCATCGATTACGGTGCGGTCGAGCAGCTGATGGTTGTCGATACCCTCATCCATGATCCGGAAACGTCCCGTCTTCTCGAAAAGGCTGAGAGGATGAATGCAAAGGTCGTGATCCTGTCGAGCGAGTTCGAGCCCGGGGAACGGCTTGCGGCTCTCGGGGGGATTGCCGCCCTGCTCCGGTTCAAGATGGGCTGAGGGAAAGTCCGGGCAGTCGTCAAGCTTTTTCTTTTCCGGACCCCATCTTCCCGCATGGCTTCCCGGAAAAAGAAGTCCGTGACCAGATGCCGGGACCCGGCCGGGTACCGGGCAGATCTCCTGGAAATGCTGGACCGGGCTCTCGAAAGCAGGATGGATTTCGTTGTTGCGTTTGAAGCGTGCGAGCCCGGCGCCCCTTCGCGGATGCATGCGATGACCGGCCGGCTCGTCACGCCCTGCATGCTCGGGACGCTCCGGAACAGGATGGAACTGCAGGAGGATGAGGGGGCGGAGTACCGGATCTGCAATGTCAAAAAACCCTAAATAGAAAATCCCCAAATACCTGAAAGATTCTGCTCATCATGAACGAAAAGAAAACTCGGAAAGATCGAGATCCCATCAGTTTTGTCCCATATCTCTATCGTTATCGGTGAAATCGCAGTGGCGCTGGGCTCGTGACTTTTTATGTGAATGAAGATGAAAAGTTGATACTGCGAGTAGATCTTTTTTTAATATTTTCACAGATACAACGACTGGCCGAGTTAAATCATTTTTGACAGATCCGAAGATCTTCCCGCAATCCCGGTAATCCGTTTCATAATGAAATTCTTTTTTTTTGGGCCAGCGATCAAATACGCAGAATTCCCAATTAATTTGTCAGAAGAATCCCGGAAGAAAAGAGTAAGAAAATCCGGGGAAATTCATCAATTCGAAGGAATTCCCCAAAATGTTCCGGGATGCAGAATACTGTCCTGCGGGACAAAATCCGGCAGATATCAGTAAGAATAGACTGATGGTGAACCCGCTCTTCCGGTTCCGGAAAGTGTCGCGACCAGTTGTGCGAATCCCTTCGGGTCAGTGAGCATCAGATATCCAATCAGAATACCCAGCATAACAACCACCGGCAGGATCGCGGCAAGAATTGCACGGGTTGTAGAAACCTCGTGAAGCTCGCGGATACCCAGTATCTCAAGGATAAAAGACCAGGGAACCGCTATGATCATCCCCACCGGCATGAGCCAGCCGATGAGAAGCATGGGGGTCATGGAATATGCAACGATCCGCAGGGTATTTTTCAATCCCTTCCGCCCACCAAAAGCGTACACCCAGAGATGGAGCCATACGGTGTTCAGAAGGAATGAGACGATCATCTGGACAAGCATCCATGCGATGATGAGCATAAATGCCGTACTCATCATGAAAAGAACGAACCGGGACAGGTAGATGGAATAGAGGAGCCCGAATACCCCGATCAGGATCAGGACATACAGGACCGTGAAAGTCACAGAATCGTTCGCGGCAAGCAGGAAATTCTTCGCGGGTTTCAGGATCATTCCCGTTACCCGCACAAAAACCTGTTCAAGAATACCTGCGGTTTCTTCGGATTTGGTTTCAGACATAACAAACCTCTTTTACGGCGCAGTTCCGTACAGGAATTCCAGTATCCTTTGAAAAATACCGGCCATTCCAGATGGAAAAATCTGTAAATTCATGATATCAGAAATTGCCAAGATGGATATCCGGAACATTTTTCCCGGGAGAACCGCATCCCGGGTTCCATGGAAAAACCATGGTACTTCGTGACCGGGTACCTGGCTGGGCTGCTTCAGGCTGGATCGGGATATCACGCCCGTACCGGGTAATCATCCGGAACGAGGGGCTCCAATTCTTTGCAGTAATCAGAAATATCTGTTCAATTCCGGCTCAAGATCGGAGAAATGATGTCAATTGCCAGTACCTAAACATCGGCAGAATAGGTCCCGGCAATTGTGCGTGATCCGGTTTCCTGGCGATATCATTCCGGATGAGTTCATGACATACCCAGGGGTAGATTATACATGCCATACAAAGCCAGAGCAGGAACAGAAGCAAAACAAGGATCGTGATGAGTACTACATAGACCCGGATCAATTCTTTTTTTTCAAGATACAGCATAATTCACCATCATTCAACATGCGGGTTCCCGGTACTGCCGGACAGGACGTTTTTCTGGACGTTTCGCGTTCCCTACGTTTCGGGATCCTGTTCAAGTGACCGGTATGGTTCCCATCACCCGGGATCCCGGGGTACCATTTTCCCAGAGAAAACCGGTTGAGACAGAGGAAATGTCCCTGCCAGTTCATGACAGATCAAACAGGTCCTCCGGTTGAGAAGAGTACCGGTTGGAGGATCCCGGGTGCCTGAAAAAATCAGATACCAAATCTGCGACCGATACGTATCGCCCTGCCGGGCATAGTTTACCAGATCCGAATATCCCGACTGAAATCGTACCTGAAATGCCAGTAGTCCGGGACCCCCCTTTTCTCGATTGCCAGCCCGTTTGTTCCTTTGATGGGAATCCGGGCGACAGCGGAAACAACCAGGTCATGGCAGTATCCGGGATTTTCGCCATCCCTCCGGACACTCCCTCACGTTTTTTTCCGTATTTCAAGTACCAGGAGAGTGAGGCAAAATATCACCCCGAAGATCGCACAGGCGGTTATGCCCGCGACCAGGATCATCTGGTTCCCGAGGTACTCGTGATAGGTCGAGATTAAGCCGGGCACTGCCTGCAAAGGTGCCTGCGAGAGAAGCATAAGGTTGCCGTATCCCCGAACAATGAGTCCCACGAAGCCTGCAATCTCTGCATTCTGGTAGTGGTTTCCGTTTACTACGACCGTTTGCGACTCAATTCTTGTGAGTGTCCCGTAGAGGGAGATACTCCCGAGTACCGAGATGATGATACACAGGATGAAGAGAAGTGAAATAATCGTGATATTTCTGTTTACGTTCATAATTCCTCCAAATAATGCAGGCGCCGGGAAGCTCCCTGTGCGCTGTACAGACAGGGTCGGCCGGATTTTCCGGAACATGCGGACAACCGGACCCAGGGTTCAGGAACCGTTTCCTTCAGATTTATGTGGGTACAGGCCCAACCGTTTGTCGGGATATCCCGGGACAGAAATGGTAGGGTCCGTTCCGGGAAGGACCCGGGTTCCGCCTGGGTTCAGGTGTAATCCCAGGGAAAGGCGAACCTCGGTCCCTTTGTGACTGCCATCCGGTGTTCCGATGGCAGGGAAAAACGAGAAGGCATGTCCCCCTTATCCGTATGCGGGCTCACGGTACGCGTCCGGGCGTTCCGGAAATCCGTGTGTCAGTACAGGGGGCCGTTTTCTCCGGTCCTCCTGCACCGTTTCCCGGCGCCTGCGATCCTCCGTTCCGGGTTCTCACATGGAGAACCGGTTCGGGTGCTCCGCCGGGATTTCTCCGGGCATCATCGCACGTTCCTGCCTCGTTCGGGAATTATTTTTTTGAAGACCTTCCGGTAATCCTGTGACTATCAGTATCCTGAAAAAGATCGGGATCAGATCCGGAAACCGCAGGGATTGGAAAGGCTATATAGAAACGGGAATTACCGGAAGGTTACAAGAAGAGAGTAAAAATCTAAAGCATTCGCTCGTGTCTGATTTGTTATGCTCATTTCAACAATAAATATTTTTGTATTTTAATTTCCAAGATGCTGGGAAGGGGGAATCGTAAAGGGGAGTTCTGGAACCGGCACACGCCCAGTCTCTGTCCGGACCCCTTCACAACGATCCGATGAAATTGGAGCCTCACAGGAAATTGCAGTGCCGCCCTTCACTCGGATTCTCCTGCTGTGTTTTCGCCGATTCGTTTTTGATCCACTAAACGCGAAAACGCCAATCCAATTTTGATCCACCTGAAGACAAGTTCCACCCAACGCGAGATCGAACGAAAAACTGTATCGGGGCCTCGCTTTTATATAGCTGCCGGGAGCGGGTAAATTCCGTAGCCGGTTTTATTTTAGTTGCCGGGAAAAGAAGGACGAGGGCAACAACCTCCCTCGTCATGATCTCCCGGATCCCCGGTATATCTCCGAAAACTTCACCCCATATACGAAGGTTTGAGAGTCTGCCTTTCCCGATACTAATCCGGGCCCAATATGACTCCGGATTTCTC
>JBDKRP010000076.1:0-9294 GCA_039683275.1 Methanoregulaceae archaeon
GGGGTCGACGATATCGAAGGCATCGTGACCGCAGGGCCGGAGAAACTCAGAAGTTCCGGTATCAGCGAGAAGGAAGCTGCAATTCTCGTAGCGGAAGCAAAAGCCGAATCGGCAGAAAAGCGGATGAAGGAGACCGGTGTCCCTGCCGCCAGCCTGAAAAAGTACCTGGCAGCTGGCATCAGTAAGCCGGAGGAGATTTGCTCAATGCACCCGCTCCTGTTGAGCGAAAAGACCGGGCTCTCGGTCGATGCTGTCCAGCGCCACGCTGCGATGATCTGCGAAAAATATGCTCTCCCGGTTCCCGTCAAGATCCCGAAAGGGCAACTGGAAAAAGGCAGGTCAGAACTCCAGAAGATCCCGGGGATCGGGGAATGGGTTCTCGGCCAGCTGTACCGGGCGGGGGTATATGATCGTGCCACCCTCGAAACCGCAGACATTCACAAAATTGCCCAAAAAACCGGGATCCCGTTAAAAAAACTGGACGAGTACCAGTCCCATATCATCCTGAAGATCTGACGGGCTGACCTGAAACGCCCGGAAGCACCCCCTGGTCACTGTTTTTTCCGGAGTGCCACTTCAATTGCTATTTTGAGATCCTTGTCATCGAACGGTTTTGCAATGAAACCTGCCGGCTGGGTCTCCGCTGCCCGTGCGATGGTCTCGTCGTCCGTGTGGGATGTGAGGTAAATGATGGGAACGTTTAATGTCTTTTTGAGGACCTTCGCTGTTGAGATCCCATCCGAAGTTCCGGAAATTTTGATATCCATCAGGACCAGATCCGGATGATGCTCCATGGCGAGCTTGACTGCATCTGCGCTGTTTGTTGCCCTGCCACATACTTCGTATCCGATCTTCTGCAAGCGCCAGGTGGCCACCCGGGCGACAATATCATCATCTTCCACCAGGAGAATCTGTACCATTCCTGAACCCTCAATCGATCATATACCTGCTTCGGATTAATCCTCTCGCTTTGGATCTCACTTTTTTTTCACCCAGCGGAATCCCCCGGCGGGAACCTGGATCTCAAAGAGGATTCCTTTTCCGTAAATCCCGGTCTCGCGTATGGTCGAACCCGTGATACCAAGTATTTCCCGGATGATGAAAAGGCCAAAACCGGTGTTCTTTCCGACCCCCTGCTCAAATATCTTCTCTTTCTCCCTTGGAGATACTCCGACACCATTGTCCCGGTACTGGATGATGAGATCTCCTGAGGGAGCCTGTTCGGTTTCCACGGATATTTCTGTCACGGTACCTCCATGCCGGAGGCTGTTATCCATCAGGTTATAGAACACGCGCCCGAAGAGCGGATCTGCAAAGATCTCGACACTTGCCCCGGAAACTATGAGTGTTACGTCATTCAGCCGTATTGAACCGGATGCATTCAGGATAGTTGCCTCAAGGTTCTGCCACTGCGGCGCTTTCACCCCGACATCCTGGTAATCCCGGGTAAATACTATCTGATCCTTGATCTTGATGACCAGATCCCGGGATTCCTCTATTAAAGCGCTCTGCTGGGCATCGGTAATCTTTTCCCGGGTCATATCGATAAGACCCAGGAGCCCGGTGATAGTGTTCAGGATGTCATGGCGGGTGACCTGGTTCATGAGGTTCAGCTTCCGGTTGGCCGTCGTAAGAGCGTTTTCGAGCTTTTTCTGTTCTGATATATCGACAATGATTCCCCGGATTCCTGCATACTCGTTCTCCCGTACAACCGGTGCAGCATACATGATAACGGGAAGATTGGACCCGTCTTTACGCACCAGGGTGAAGGGAATCGGTGGGACACGTTCTCCTTTCAGGATCCGGTCAACCGAACTTTCGACAAAGGGAAGATCCATCCCCGATATGAGGGTCCTTGCATCGAGACCCCCTTCAAATTCCTCGTAGGAATACGAGGTTAAATCCATCGCGCTCCAGTTAAAGTAGGTGAGCCGGAATGTGCGATCCATCTCGAAAATAAACTGGGGGAAGAGCTCGGCAAGTTCCCGGAACCGGGTCTCGCTCTCCCGCAGGGCTTCCTCAGCTTCCTTGCGCTGGGTATCATCCAGAAACGTTTCCAGGAGGCAGGGCCTCTCGTGGAGAATGACCGGGATAACGTACTTGATGATGGGGACACATTTTCCGTCTGCCCGCGTCAGGCTGCTGTGAGGTGACTGGCTGGAAGATTTGTTTCCCTGGAAAGTACAGTTGCCAGCTTCCGAATTACAGAGAAACCGGTGGCAATCCTCGCCAATAATGTTTTTCCGGGGCAGGCCTATCAGTTCCGCAGCCATTGGATTTACATCGATGATCGTATGGTTCCGGGTATCGATAACGAGAATTCCTGCCCTGACTACGTTAAACAGGGTCTGGAGATACTGGGAACTCTCCTGGATGATCCTCTCCGCCTCAACCCGCTCCGAGATATCCACGACAATCCCCCGGAATCCCGTGACAATCCCGTCGTGAACGATAGGTGCGGTGAAAATGATGACAGGAAATGTCGTACCGTCCTTCCGGATCGCAGTGTAGGTAGTACCTGAAGATCGTTCCCCATTCGTAAGACGGAGCATCTGGCCATGGGCACGTTTCCGGTCCTCGGGAATCAGAAGCACGAGGCCGTCAAGTCCCTGGGTGATCTCGGCCTCTGAATAGCCGGTCTTTTCAAGACCTTTCCGGTTCGCGAACGTGACCCTGCCGTCAACAGTCATTTCGAACACGATCTCAGGCAGAAGTTCGGCAAGTTCCCGGAACCGGATCTCGTTCCTCCGGAGATCACCCTGCACGGATTCTATCCGGTCCAGCATATGGTTCATGGAGAGCAGGAGATCAGATATCTCATCGTTACCGGTCACCCCGATCCGTTTGGAGAGATCTCCGCTCAGTTCGATCTCGTTGACCGTGCGGACCGGATCTTCGAGCCGTGAGAGAACAAACTGGCTGATCAGGAAGATGATCAGAATGCCGATGAAGAGCCCGATCCCAAGCTGGATCAGGATATACGTAAAAACCGTTGTCGTCCCCTGGGTATGGATGTCGCGCGGCATCTCGAGCCTGAGTAGGTATGCCACATTGCCATTGACATCCGGGATCGGCGCAAATGCTGCTAAAACGGACTGGTTCAGGGGGGTGGTATACACTGAGGGAAGCGGGGTGGCATCCTGGAAAGTATTCCGGAGATTACCAGGAATGTCGGAATTATTTATCGGCAGCAGGCGGAAATACGGAAGAGAACCATATGAGATCTGCGCGATTTCATTCTCGTCAAGATACCGTCCCATAATGAGTACACCGGCAGGCGGTCCGGAGAAATCACTGCGCAGGACAGGTCGGGAGACGACAACCATAGGCCCTTCGGAAAGGGCGATGATTCCCGCGGTCTTTGATGCAGGGGTAAGGTTCCGGATGATCTTTCCATCCGGGACCATCTGTTCCCGGAGTCCGGCTGGTAAGGGAACCCGGGTCCAGGTCCGGGGATCGTAACTATCCTCAAATAAGATCTGCCCGTTGGAATCCGTTATGATAACTACCTGAATATTCTGGTCACGGAATGTTGTCCGGGGCAGGTTGGTTCTGACATAATCCGGTTCCTGACCCATTACGAAACGATATGTCTCATCCCAGGGAGCCCAGTCAAGAACCAGGCGATCCATGGATTCGATCTCCCCGTTGATTGCCCCGATTGCCCTGTCGACAGTAGACGCCGCATAGGATTCTTCCAGCGTATCGTAGTTTTTCAAAAAAATTGTCGTCGAAAGTAAGAGGACCCAGGAGGTCACGAGGATCAGGACGATCACAACAATGAGAAATGTCTTTTCCCTGAGTTTCATTGGATAGTAGCATACTCTCCCATTACGGACAATAAATGCTGCGGAGCTATCGGCATGCGGGGAATTTACCCGGGAAACACCACGGTTCGCCATGCAGTAGCACCGGTTTATTGGCTTGCAGTGCACAGTACTTTGTGATGCCGATACATTGGAAAGACTGGGTCCACGTAACAAAACTTGACCCTGATAAGCAGTTATCATCCAGCGATATCGAGGCTGTTGCATCCAGCGGCACAGATGCACTCATGCTCTCCGGAACGCTGAATGTCACCCGGGAAAATCTGCTTGCACTGAAACGCGAAGTCGACCGGTACGGGCTCCCCCTCGTTGTTGAACCGGCCGGGCCGGAGGCTGTAATCTACGAAGGTATCGATCTCCTCTTTGTCCCGAGCGTCATGAACACGACCGATGTGACCTGGATTGTCGGGAAACACCGTCTCTGGGTCTCCACCCAGGCGGTCGAATGGGGGAAAGTCGTTCCCGAGGCGTACATTGTGCTGAACCCGGATTCATCCGTAGGGAAGGTGACGAAATCCGTGTGCAGCCTCACTCCGGCGGAGGTCGCAGCATATACAGCAGTTGCGGACCGTTATTTCCGGTTCCCGATTGTGTACATTGAATATTCCGGAATGTTTGGGAATCCCGCAGTTGTAAAAGCTGCCTCGGAAGCCGCCGATAATGCAGTTCTCTACTATGGAGGCGGCATAAATTCAGCGGAAAAAGCGGCGGAGATGGCACGGTACGCTGATACCATTGTAGTCGGGAACGCGGTCTACGAACAAGGTGTCCGGGCTCTCAAGGCTACCGTCGACGCGGTCCAGTAACTTTTTTTTTATGCCTGAAGTCGATATAGTCCTTGTCGAACCGATTTATGACGGGAATATCGGGTTCGCATCGCGGGTCATGAAAAATTTCGGTTTTTCACATCTTGTACTCGTAAATCCCTGCGAAATAGGGGACGATGCAATCGCGAGAGCTGCGCATGCGCAGGATGTTCTCCAGGGTGCAGAACGGCTCACTCTCGACGAGGTAATGAAAAGAAGCGATCTGACTATCGCATCTACGGGTGCACTGGCCCGGAGTGTCTGCCACCCAATGAGAGTTCCCCTCCATACACCCCGGGAACTCCGGAGCTGCATAGAAGATATTGACGGGAGAGTCTCTATCCTGTTCGGGCGCGAGAACTGGGGGCTCAACAATGAAGAAGTATCGAGGTGCGATCTGGTCTGCACCATCCCTACTTCTGCCGGGTATCCGATCCTCAACCTCTCTCACGCTGTCGGGGTCATCTGCTACGAACTCGCCAACCTTCCTCCGCCGGAATACAGGATGGCAACCCGCGGGGACATGGAATACCTGTACCTCCATCTCGACAAGTTTCTTGATGCGCTCGATCACCCGGAATACAAGCGCAAAAATACGCTCCTCATGATGCGTCGTATCCTGAGCAGGGCGAAATTAACCACACGGGAGGCAAGTACCCTGCATGGCCTTTTACGCAGGGCCGAGATCCGTATCCTTGGCAGGGAACCGGATCCGCTTTATCCGGGAAGTGTACCGTACAGCGACAACGATAACATACCGGACGACGAAGAAATACGGCAATGATTCTCGTAGACTGGCAGATCCTGGACCACGTAGCCCGGGGTTTCATCCGCGTAGATCCGTTCGATCCCTCCCTGGTACAGCCGAACTCGCTCGACATCCGGCTCGGCAGGCATTTTGCCTGGTACCAGGAAGGAGGGGAACTCATCGACCCCTACCAGAAAGAGACGATTACGGCGCGCGTGGAAGAGATGCATGCCGATTTCATTGTGCTCCAGCCGGGAAAGTTTATCCTTGGGGAAACACTCGAATGTATCGGACTTCCGGATAATATCGTTGCGACCATTGAAGGCAAGAGCAGTATTGCCCGCCTGGGAATCGGTCTTCATCAGACCGGGGGATGGATCGATGCAGGGTTCCGGGGTACTATCACGCTCGAAATGAGCAATGCCAACCAGCGCCCGGTCAGGCTATACTCGGGAATGCCAATTGGCCAACTGGTCTTTTACACGACGGAGCGTGCTGATCGTCCCTATAACCGGAAAGAGGACGCCAAATACCTTGACCAGCGCCAGGCTACTCTTTCCAGGTATCACAAAAATCCCCCGAAATGCCCTCTTCCGGAATAAAAGGGAGCAGGGTTTTTCGGAAAAGGAATAAGAACTCCAAAAAGGTATTATTTTTTACAGAATAGAGGAGAGCGCCATCATGTCCTGTCCAGATAACCTCCGGTTCCTTATTGCAGGTATGGTTCTCTGTATTTTGTGCGGAGGGATCTCCTGCGTTTCTGCAGCCGACAGTGCGGACCAGGGGGTATCTTTGTCGGGAGGAATCAGTGCAATCGATTCGTACCAGTATTCCCCTGCTGACCCGGACGCAGCAATTTCACCAGTCGGGACGATCCAGGTAACCTCCATCCCGGAGGGTGCCATTGTAACCATGGATGAGATCTTTGCCGATACTACGCCGGCTACCTTTGCAAACATCCCGGCGGGCGATCATATCATTGAGGTAGTCATGGCCGGGCACCAGCCGTGGATCAAAAAAGTGACGGTCATTGGCGGAAAGGCGATATACGTCGATGCAACCCTGAAAGAAACACAAAGCGGGACAGGGATCATCAATATAACCTCCAGTCCGTCGGGTGCCGATATCTATATCGATGATATATACTACGGATTTACTCCAAAAACAATCGGAAATCAGCCTGCGGGGGTACACGCCGTCAGGCTGATCCTTGCAGGAGAGATGAGCTGGGAAGGTAACGTTACGGTAAACTCGGGAGAGGAGACCGTGATCTCCCGGGATCTCATACCCCCCACACAAGAGAAGACCGGATCTATATTCATTGCTTCCAACCCGGTCGGTGCAGCGGTTTACCTCGACGGGAACTTCGTGGGAGTCACGTATGGGGGGGATATGATCGATATCAATAATGTTCTTCCCGGCACGCACGAAGTAACCATACGGATGAGCGGGTACCATGATTACAGGACCACGATAGATGTCCCGGAATCGAAAGTCGTGCACGTGAATCCCACGCTCGTATTTTCGCAGATACCTCACCCATCCGGCCAGGTGCAGATTAACTCTGTTCCTGAGGGCGCAGCCGTCTACCTGGATAGCAAATTCCGGGGATATACTCCCCTGACCCTGCAGGATATCGAAGTCGGGCAGCATAACATCCGTCTGAAAATGCCGGGAAAAACCGATTACTATGACATCATCCGGGTGACTGCCTATCAGACAGAAGTTGTAGATGCGGTAATGATGGATGAGAGTTCAGCATCCGCCTCAACCGGTCTTCCCTCGTTCTTTGAAATTTCCCAGTTGCAGGATTGGGTACATACCACATTCAGCGGGAAGTCTGACAGGTAGTTCAACGCAATATCCCGGAATAGAGCCTCCTCAAAAATTCCAGAGGTATACCCGTTCCGGTTCACTTTTTTTGAGAACTGGACGGCATGTTTCAGGATCTCCCCGTCTCATCACTCCTATATACCATCAGAACCAAAGATATAGGGTTAAATACTTTTTCGGAGATGAAGGATGCGGCTTCTTCTGATTCATTCTGACCATATCGAATACGAGGCAAAAAAGAAGACGAAGATGGCGGAGGAGGGTGCAGTCCTGAAGGATTCACAGGACGAAGCCCTCACCGTTTTCTGTGCAGTTGAGTCGGTGGACGAAGAGGATATTGACGGGGTAATCGCCCAGGCAGTCAATGAGATCCTTGGTACCGTTGCCCAGGTCCACGTGAAAAACATTGTTCTCTATCCCTACGCCCACCTTTCAGGAGATCTCGCGGCTCCCGATCTTGCGGTTGCGACCCTGAAGACCCTTGAAACGGAACTCCGTGCAAAGGACCTTGTTGTAAAACGGGCACCGTTCGGCTGGTACAAGGCATTCACTCTTTCCTGTAAAGGGCATCCGCTCTCCGAGCTCTCGAAGACAATCATACCCGGGGAGAATACGGTTAAAAAAGAGAAGAGTACGGTCACCCACGACTGGTTTGTTCTCACCCCGGACGGGAAACAGCACGATGTGCAGAAGTACATGGACGACACGCCGTTCGGCTGCCTTGTAAAAAAAGAACTCGGCGTTGCCGAACCGACCGGCGGGGAACCGGCCCACGTTGCCCTGATGCGGCAGAAGGAACTTGTTGACTACGAGCCGGTCAGCGATGTCGGCTGCCTGCGCTGGATGCCGAAAGGGAAACTGGTCCGGGATCTCCTGAGTGACTATGTGCTCCGGATGGTCCTTGAGTACGGCGGAACCCCGGTCGAGACCCCGGTCATGTACGATCTCGGGGACAAGGCCATTTACGAACATGCCGATAAATTCGGCGAGCGCCAGTACCGGTTCAAGAGCAACAACCGGAACATGATGCTCCGGTTCGCGGCCTGTTTCGGGATGTTCTCCATCATGCGGGACATGCACATCTCGCCAAACCAGCTCCCGATGAAGATGTACGAACTCTCGACTTACTCGTTCCGGCACGAGCAGAAGGGAGAAGTCATCGGCCTGAAAAGGCTCCGTGCATTCACGATGCCCGACATGCACTCGCTCTGTCTTGACATGCCCCAGGCGCTCCAGTGCTTCGAGGACCAGCTCAAAATGGGCTGGCAGACCGGGAAGGACTTTGAGACAACGCTTGTCGCAGCATTCCGGTGCACCCGGGATTTCTACAACCAGAACGAGGCATGGGTGAAAAAGATCGTAAAGGATTCCAGCTGCCCGATGCTCATTGAGATCCTTTCGGACCGGGTCCACTACTGGATCGCAAAGATCGATCTTGCGGCAATCGACGGCCAGAACCGGCCTATCGAAAACCCGACCGTCCAGATCGATGTCGAGAGCTCGACCCGGTTCAATATCAAGTACCACACGCAGGACGGGACCGAGGTCCACCCGCCGATTCTCCACTGCTCCCCGACGGGAAGCGTGGAACGGGTCATCTGTGCAATCCTTGAGAACATCTCGATGCAGGAAGTCCCGATGCTCCCGGTCTGGCTCTCCCCGAGCCAGGTGCGTGTCGTCCCGGTTACCGAGCGTCACACGGCCTACGCAGAAACGGTCTGCAACGAACTGAACGCCGCGAACATCCGGGCAGATCTCGACGACCGGGATGAGAGCGTAGGAAAGAAGGTCCGGGAAGCAGGTATGGACTGGGTCCCGTACGTTGTTGTGATTGGGGACTCGGAGATGGAGTCAAAGAAGCTCACGGTCACCATCCGCAGGGAGTCGCAGCCGAACAAGCCGTTCAAGGCCGAGATGTCGACCGCCGACCTGAAGGCACGGCTTACACGGGATATGGGGGGAAGACCGTTCCGGCCGCTCTACACCCCGAGAAAACTCTCGATGAAAGCAAGGTATATCTGATTTTTTTTCTGGTTTTTTCCAGCGGAAATTTTTCCGGATTCGGATGCATCCGGATATT